>NZ_AKJB01000045.1:0-171108 GCF_000282555.1 Pseudomonas sp. GM102
GAGCGTGGGAACGATCAAAGCACTTCGCGCTTGGGCAAATAGGGTGGCAAATACAGCCCCAGATAAGCATCAAACACCCGCATCCCTTCCTCGGCCATGCGCGGCGTGATCTGCCCATGCTGTTGCACCGAGCGTGCATACACTCGGTCCCCCAGCTCCATGGCCAGCGCAAACACATCGACGTCACTTGGCAGCGTCGGCAACTCGAAGTGGTGGTCGAACAACTTGTGCATCAGGTCGCCGAGTTCGATGTCGTGCTGGCGGTCGGCCTGGGTGACTTCGGTCAGGCCATGCTGGGCGAGGATCAGTTGACGGGCGGCGGCGTCTTCGTCGTAGATGGCGAGCATGCGTTGTTCCACCAGTCGCGACAGATCGCGCCAGCCGTTGAGGGCGTGGTGGTCGATGGGCGCTTGCAAGCAGGCGCGAAACGCGGCGTGGACGTCGGCGGTCAGGGCTTCGAGCAGGGCCGGGACGCTGGCGAAAAAATGGTAGACGGAGGAGGGCGGAATCTCCGCGCGTTCGGCGACGCTGTAGATCGACAGGCTGGCCACGCCCTCTGCGGCCAGCAGCGTGCGGGCGGCATCGAGTATCGAATCGATCCGGGCCTGACTGCGGGCGCGGGGTTTGCGAGTAGTGGCGGTGCGCGTCATTGAAGTCTCCTGCGGGGCAGCAGGCATTGTACGAGTCGAGTTGTGTGTTGTCTTCTCGGCCGCCATCGCGGGCAAGCCCGCTCCCACAATGTCATGCGTTGAATGCAGATATTGAATACGCAGACGATCCCTGTGGGAGCGGGCTTGCCCGCGATCCGCCGTAGGCGGCCATAAAAAAACGCCGCTCGGCCTTATCAGCCGGCGGCGTTTTTTTACTGCAATCGCTTACACGGTATGCAGGTACCAGTTGTACTCGAGGTCGGAGATGGAGTGTTCGAACTCCTCCAGCTCGCTCTCTTTACAGGCGACAAAAATGTCGATGTATTTTGGATCGATGTACTTGGCCATGACTTCGCTGTCATCCAGCTCGCGCAATGCATCACGCAAGTTGTTCGGCAGGCTTTGCTCGTTCTGCTCGTAGGAGTTGCCTTCTACGGGTGCGCCCGGCTCGATTTTGTTGGTCAGGCCGTGGTGCACGCCCGCCAAAACAGAAGCCATCAACAGATACGGGTTGGCGTCGGCGCCGGCGACACGGTGTTCGATGCGTACGGCATCGGAGGAGCCGGTCGGTACGCGAATGGCCACGGTGCGGTTGTCCAGGCCCCAGCACGGCGAATTCGGCACGTAGAACTGTGCGCCGAAACGACGGTAGGAGTTGACGTTCGGGCAGAGGAAAGCCATCTGCGCCGGCAGGGTCTCGAGCACACCGCCGATCGCGTGACGCAGTGCGGCGTTCTGCTCGGGATCCTCGCTGGCAAAAATGTTTTTGCCATCTTTATCAAGAATCGAGATGTGGACATGCAGACCGTTACCCGCCTGGCCAGGGTAAGGCTTGGCCATGAAGGTGGTGTCCATCTCATGGTCATAGGCGATGTTTTTGATCAGCCGCTTGAGCAGGACCGCATAGTCGCAGGCCTTGATCGGGTCGGCCACGTGATGCAGGTTCACTTCGAACTGTGCCGGGGCACTTTCCTTGACGATCGCGTCGGCAGGGATGCCTTGCTCTTTCGCACCTTCCAGAATGTCCTGGAGGCAGTCGACGTATTCGTCGAGGTCGTCGATCAGGTAGACCTGTGTCGAATGCGGGCGTTTGCCGGAGATCGGCGAGCGCGGCGGTTGTGGGCGACCGTTCACGTTCTCCTGGTCGATCAGGTAGAACTCCAGTTCGAACGCAGCGCAGATGGTCAGGCCCATCTCGTCGAACTTGGCTACGACTTGTCGCAGGACTTCGCGCGGGTCGGCGAAGAAAGGATCACCTTCGAGTTCGTGCATGGTCATCAGCAGTTGCGCGGTCGGGCGCTTCTGCCAGGGCTCATTGCACAGGGTGTCGGGGATTGGATAGCAGATTCGGTCAGCATCGCCGATGTCCAGGCCCAGGCCGGTGCTTTCCACCGTCGAGCCATTGATATCCAGAGCAAATAGAGAGGCCGGCAGGTTGATGCCTTTCTCGTAAACCTTGTGGAGGCTGGTGCGTTCAATGCGCTTGCCGCGCACCACACCATTCATATCCGCAATCAGAAGGTCAACGTACAGAACCTCAGGATGTTCCTTAAGGAACGCGTTCGCTTCGTTAAGCTGAACGGCACGCGGGGGTACCGACATGATGCAACACCTTTGTTGTTAAAAATATCAATCATTGATCTCTTCGGATTCCAGTCAACCCGAACGGCATGCCGAAGTCAAGCGAGGCCTTTTTTGCCCTAAAAAAGCACTCGCGAGGCATTTTTGAGGCACTTTGGGGCGTTTTTTTGCCTTCAGTCTTCTTGGCGCCCGCGAGCTTGAGCGGGCCGTGTTGTATTTTTTACGGGGGTGTTGTGTAAAAAAATGAACAAGGCTAAGCTCGATTTAAACCCATAACAGCAATAATACCGGGGTGCTTCATGTCTCGCCTGCCGTTAATCGGCGTCACCGCCTGCTCAAAGCAGATCGGTCTGCATGCTTATCACATCAGTGGCGACAAATACGTACGCGCCGTGGCATCAGCTGCCAAAGGCCTGCCGTTGATTCTTCCATCCCTGGCGGATCAGCTGGCGCCGTCCGATATTCTGGACGCTCTGGACGGCATTCTCTTTACAGGCTCTCCTTCTAATATAGAACCGTTTCACTATAACGGCCCGGCCAGTGCGCCGGGTACCGCTCATGATTCTGCACGCGATGCCACCACTCTTCCGCTGATCCGCGCCGCTGTCGAGGCCGGTGTTCCCGTGCTCGGCATTTGCCGCGGCTTCCAGGAAATGAATGTGGCGTTCGGCGGCAGTCTGCATCAGAAGGTCCACGAGGCCGGTCCATTCATGGATCACCGTGAAGACGACAGCCTGCCGCTGGAAGGGCAGTACGCCCCCAGTCACCCGATGCATGTCCAGCCGGGCGGTGTGCTGGCCGGGCTGGGCCTGGCGAGCGAGATTCAAGTCAATTCGATTCATGGCCAGGGTATTGAGCGTCTGGCGCCGGGCCTTCGTGTGGAAGCCGTGGCGCCCGACGGGTTGATCGAAGCTGTCTTTGTTATCGAAGGCAAGGCTTTTGCTTTAGGTGTGCAATGGCATCCCGAATGGCAGGTAAGCTTGAATCCGGACTACCTTGCGATTTTCCAGGCATTTGGCGATGCCTGCCGCAAGCACGCTCTACAACGCGACGCCGATGCGTCAAACAACGCCTGACTTATAAGAGTCAGGAAACTCAGCCTAAGAGGCATTTATGAGTAACAACCTCGACCAGCTCACCGATTGGTTGAAAGACCACAAGATCACAGAAGTCGAATGCATGATCGCCGACTTGACCGGGATTACCCGGGGCAAGATCTCGCCGACCAACAAGTTCATTGCCGAAAAAGGCATGCGCTTGCCTGAAAGCGTTCTGTTGCAGACCGTGACGGGCGACTATGTCGAAGACGACATCTATTACGAACTGCTCGACCCGGCCGACATCGACATGATCTGCCGCCCCGACCAGAACGCGGTGTTTCTGGTGCCCTGGGCCATCGAGCCCACCGCCCAGGTGATCCACGACACCTACGACAAGCAGGGCAATCCGATCGAGCTGTCGCCGCGTAATGTGCTCAAAAAGGTGCTGAAACTCTACGCCGACCACGGCTGGCAGCCGATCGTGGCGCCGGAAATGGAGTTCTATCTCACCAAGCGCAGCGATGACCCGGACTACCCGCTGCAACCGCCGATCGGCCGCTCTGGTCGTCCGGAAACCGGTCGTCAGTCTTTCTCGATTGAAGCTGCGAACGAATTCGATCCGTTGTTCGAAGACGTCTATGACTGGTGCGAACTGCAAGAGCTGGACCTCGACACACTGATCCATGAGGACGGCACCGCGCAGATGGAAATCAACTTCCGTCATGGCGATGCCCTGTCCCTGGCCGACCAGATTCTGGTGTTCAAGCGCACCATGCGTGAAGCCGCGCTCAAGCACAACGTGGCGGCGACCTTCATGGCCAAACCCATGACCGGCGAGCCGGGCAGCGCCATGCACTTGCACCAGAGCATCATCGACATCGAGACCGGCAAAAACGTCTTCTCCAATGAAGACGGGACCATGAGCCAGCTGTTTCTCAACCACATCGGCGGCTTGCAGAAATTCATTCCTGAGCTGCTGCCGTTGTTCGCACCCAACGTCAATTCGTTCCGCCGCTTCCTGCCGGATACCTCGGCACCGGTGAACGTGGAGTGGGGCGAAGAGAACCGCACCGTGGGCCTGCGGGTTCCGGATGCCGGGCCGCAGAATCGTCGGGTGGAAAACCGTCTGCCGGGTGCCGATGCCAACCCTTACCTGGCCATCGCCGCCAGCCTGTTGTGCGGCTTTATCGGCATGGTCGAAGGGCATAACCCGAGTGCTCCGGTCGTGGGTCGTGGTTACGAGCGGCGCAACCTGCGCCTGCCACTGACCATTGAAGATGCCCTGGATCGCATGGAAAACAGCAAGACCATCGAAAAGTACCTGGGCAAGAAATTCATCACGGGCTACATCGCGGTCAAGCGGGCCGAGCATGAAAACTTCAAGCGCGTGATCAGTTCGTGGGAGCGGGAATTCCTGCTCTTCGCCGTCTGATGCGCCGGGCGCCGCTGTTCCTGGCGGCGCCCTCCACTCGAATCTTAGGAGAATTCGCATGACCAGCAACAACCCGCAAACCCGTGAATGGCAAGCCCTGAGCAGCGATCACCACCTGGCCCCGTTCAGCGACTTCAAGCAGCTGAAAGAGAAAGGCCCGCGCATCATCACCAGCGCCAAGGGCGTTTACCTCTGGGACAGCGAAGGCAACAAGATCCTCGACGGCATGGCCGGCCTGTGGTGTGTCGCGATCGGCTACGGTCGCGATGAACTGGCTGATGCCGCCAGCAAACAAATGCGCGAACTGCCTTATTACAACCTGTTCTTCCAGACGGCTCACCCGCCGGTGCTGGAGCTGGCCAAGGTGATTGCCGACGTTGCGCCTGAAGGCATGAATCACGTGTTCTTCACCGGTTCCGGTTCCGAAGGCAACGACACCATGCTGCGGATGGTTCGCCACTACTGGGCGATCAAGGGCCAGCCGAAGAAGAAAGTCATCATCAGTCGCAAGAACGGCTATCACGGTTCCACCGTGGCCGGCGCGAGCCTGGGTGGCATGACGTACATGCACGAACAGGGCGACTTGCCGATCCCGGGCATCGTCCACATTGCCCAGCCGTATTGGTTCGGCGAAGGCGGCGACATGACGCCGAACGAGTTCGGTATCTGGGCGGCCAATCAGCTGGAAGAGAAAATCCTGGAAGTCGGCGTCGACAACGTCGGTGCCTTTATTGCCGAGCCGATCCAGGGCGCCGGCGGCGTGATCATTCCGCCAGACAGCTACTGGCCGCGCATCAAGGAAATCCTCGCCAAGTACGACATTCTGTTCGTGGCCGACGAAGTGATCTGCGGTTTCGGCCGTACCGGTGAGTGGTTCGGTACCGATTTCTACGACCTCAAACCCCACATGATGACCATCGCCAAAGGCCTGACCTCCGGCTACATCCCGATGGGTGGCCTGATCGTGCGCGACGACGTGGTCGAGGTGCTCAACGAAGGCGGTGATTTCAACCACGGTTTCACGTATTCCGGGCACCCGGTGGCCGCTGCGGTAGCGCTGGAAAACATTCGTATCCTGCGCGACGAGAAAATTGTCGAGCGCGTGCGCACAGAAACGGCACCTTATTTGCAAAAGCGTCTACGGGAACTGAGCGATCACCCGTTGGTAGGGGAAGTGCGTGGGGTCGGTCTGTTGGGGGCCATCGAACTGGTTCAGGACAAAGCCACCCGCAAACGTTACGAAGGCAAGGGCGTTGGCATGATCTGCCGCACGTTCTGCTTCGAAAACGGCCTGATCATGCGCGCCGTCGGCGACACCATGATCATTGCTCCGCCACTGGTGATTACACCGGCTGAAATCGACGAGTTGGTGACCAAGGCGCGCAAGTGCCTGGACCTGACCCTGAGTGCGTTGCAGGGCTAAGTGCTAGGCTCTGAGCGAGGTGTGAAGATTGCACTTCGCTCAGTGCAAACAAAGGATGGGTCTTTCCTTGAAAGCCTGCCTTGGATCTTGCCAGACTAACGGTTGTTCGGATGCCCGGTAACAGGCCGCTGAGCACGTGGTTAAAAAGAAAAATTGGAGCATTACCCATGAAGGCATTAGGTATGAAGATAGCTGGCAAGACCCTCCTCGCCATGTCCCTGATGGGCGTGATGGCGGGCGCCGTTCAGGCGGACGACAAAGTGCTGCACGTGTACAACTGGTCTGATTACATCGCACCGGATACCGTCAAGAAGTTCGAAGCCGAGTCGGGTATCAAAGTCGTCTACGACGTGTTCGACAGTAACGAAACCCTTGAAGCCAAGTTGCTGGCAGGCAAGTCCGGCTACGACATCGTTGTGCCGTCGAACAACTTCCTGGCCAAACAGATCAAGGCCGGCGTTTACCAGAAGCTGGACAAGTCCAAGCTGCCTAACTGGAAAAACCTGAACCCGGACCTGCTCAAAGCGGTATCGGTGAGCGACCCGGGTAACGAACACGCGTTCCCTTACATGTGGGGTTCGATCGGTATCGGTTTCAACGCCGAGAAGGTCAAGGCTGCACTGGGTGCCGATGCACCGACCAATTCCTGGGACCTGCTGTTCAAACCTGAAAACGCCGCCAAGTTGAAGTCGTGCGGTATCAGCTTCCTCGATTCGCCAACCGAGATGATTCCGGTGGCGTTGCATTACCTGGGCTATCCAACCGACAGCCAGGACAAGAAACAACTGGCTGAAGCCGAAGCGCTGTTCCTGAAGATTCGTCCTTCGGTGGGCTACTTCCACTCGTCCAAGTACATCTCCGACCTGGCCAACGGCAACATCTGCGTCGCCGTGGGTTACTCGGGTGACATCTACCAGGCCAAGGCTCGCGCCGCTGAAGCCGGTGACAAGGTGAAAGTCAGCTACAACATTCCCAAAGAAGGTGCCGGCAGCTTCTACGACATGGTCGCCATCCCTAAAGATGCCGAAAACGTCGAAGGCGCCTACAAGTTCATGACCTTCCTGCAGAAGCCGGAAATCATGGCCGAGATCACCAACGCCGTGCGTTTCCCGAACGGTAACGCGGCGTCCACCGCACTGGTCGATAAAGAAATCACCAGCGATCCAGGCATCTACCCGCCAGCGGCAGTGCTGGCCAAGCTGTACGCGATTGCCGACTTGCCGGCCGCGACCCAGCGGATCCTGACTCGCAGCTGGACCAAGATCAAATCCGGTAAATAAGTAATAAACCCAACCCTGTAGCAGCTGCCGAAGGCTGCGTCCAACCGCGCAGCGGTTGCGCTCTCAAGAACGCGGGAAGGTCCTTCGGACCTTAACGCAGCCTTCGGCAGCTGCTACAGGGTTCTGCATAAAAGTTTTGCTGGAACGGTTTTTCGAGGGTAAGTTGCGCGCCGGTTTTGTTGCCAGGCAGCCATGGCTGTCATGTAACGCGGGGCAACTTGGGCCCAACTAATTTTAGAGGACCTCCACTTGCCTATTTTTTCTTTGTTGCGCAATGCCCTGCTGGTCGGCGCCGGGCTGACACTCGCTGTCAGTGTTCAGGCCGCTGGCACAGTGCATATTTATAACTGGTCGGACTACATCGGTGAGACCACCCTGGCCGACTTCCAGAAAGAAACCGGTATCAAGCCGGTGTATGACGTATTCGATTCCAACGAAACCCTGGAAGGCAAGTTGCTGGCCGGGCGTACCGGTTATGACGTGGTCGTGCCGTCCAACCACTTCCTTGGCAAACAGATCAAGGCCGGGGCTTTCCAGAAGCTCGACAAATCGAAGCTGACTAACTATTCCAACCTCGACCCGGTGCTGCTCAAGCGCCTGGAACAGAACGATCCGGGCAATCAGTACGCCGTACCCTATCTGTGGGGCACCAACGGCATCGGTTACAACGTCGACAAGGTCAAGGCAGTGCTGGGCCTCGACAAGATCGATTCGTGGGATGTGGTGTTCGAGCCGCAGAACATCAAGAAGCTGCACAGCTGTGGCGTGGCGTTCCTCGACTCCGCCGATGAAATGATGCCCACGGTCCTCAACTACATGGGCCTGAACGCCAACAGCACCAACCCTGAAGACTACAAAAAGGCCGAAGCCAAGTTGCTGGCAGTGCGGCCTTACGTGACGTATTTCCATTCCTCCAAATACATCGCAGACCTGGCCAACGGTGACATCTGCGTGGCGATCGGTTTTTCCGGCGACATGTTCCAGGCCAAGGCCCGCGCGGCTGAAGCCGGCAAAGGCATGAACATCGCCTACTCGATTCCGAAAGAGGGCGGCGCGCTCTGGTTCGACATGCTGGCTATCCCCAAGGATTCCGCCAACGTCAAGGAAGCCCATGCCTTCATCAACTATTTGCTGAAACCCGAGGTGATTGCCCAGGTCAGCGATTCCGTAGGCTACGCCAACCCGAACCCCGGGTCGGACAAACTGATGGAACAGTCCATACGCACCGACGCATCGGTATATCCACCGCAAGCGGTCCTCGACAAGACATACGTATCCATCGAGTTGCCACCGAATATTCAACGTTTGATGACGCGCAGCTGGACCAAGGTCAAGTCGGGCAAATAGCTTCAAACTATCCAGGTTCGCCACGTTGAGCGAACTGCAAATTCTGTTGGGAGTTTCGTAAATGGCAGTTGCCTCCGGCGCCTATAAGAAAGCCCTCGAGGGCGACCAGACACCTAAACAGGTGCTGGTCAAAATCGACCGGGTCACCAAAAAGTTCGACGAGACGATTGCCGTGGACGACGTGTCCCTGGAAATCAAGAAAGGCGAAATCTTCGCCTTGCTCGGTGGCTCGGGTTCGGGCAAATCCACCTTGCTGCGGATGCTGGCAGGTTTCGAACGGCCCACGGAGGGGCGCATTTACCTCGATGGCGTAGACATCACTGACATGCCGCCGTACGAGCGGCCGATCAACATGATGTTCCAGTCCTACGCCTTGTTCCCGCACATGACCGTGGCGCAGAACATCGCCTTCGGCCTCAAGCAGGACAAGCTTCCTGCCGCTGAAGTCGATGCACGCGTGGCCGACATGCTCAAGCTGGTGCAGATGAGCCAGTACGCCAAGCGCAAACCCCATCAGCTGTCTGGCGGCCAGCGTCAGCGTGTGGCGCTGGCGCGTTCTTTGGCCAAGCGACCGAAGCTGTTGCTGCTCGACGAACCGATGGGCGCGCTGGACAAGAAACTGCGCTCGCAAATGCAGCTGGAACTGGTCGAGATCATCGAGCGCGTCGGTGTGACCTGCGTGATGGTGACCCACGACCAGGAAGAGGCCATGACCATGGCCGAGCGCATCGCGATCATGCACCTGGGCTGGATCGCCCAGATCGGCAGCCCGATCGACATCTACGAAACCCCGACCAGCCGTCTGGTCTGCGAGTTCATCGGCAACGTCAATATTTTCGACGGTGAAGTGATCGACGACGCCGAAGGCTACGCGACCATCACCTGCAAGGACCTGGACCGGCAGATTTATGTGGGCCACGGCATCAGCACTTCGGTGCAGGACAAGTCCGTGACCTACGCGATCCGTCCGGAAAAACTGCTGGTGACGCCGACCATGCCGACCTGCGAATACAACTGGTCCAGCGGCAAAGTGCATGACATCGCCTACCTCGGTGGCCACTCGGTGTTTTACGTCGAACTGCCGAGCGGCAAGATCGTCCAGTCTTTCGTCGCCAACGCCGAACGCCGTGGCCAGCGCCCAACCTGGGGTGACCAGGTTTACGTGTACTGGGAAGACGACAGCGGCGTGGTACTTCGCTCATGAACATGCGCAAATTCAAACGCCGGCTCAATCGAATAATTCCCGGTGGCCGTCAGTTGGTCATCGGGGTTCCGTTCATCTGGCTGTTCATGTTCTTCATGCTGCCGTTCTTCATCGTCTTGAAGATCAGCTTCGCCGAAGCCGACGTGGCCATTCCGCCGTACACCGAGATCTACAGCTTCATCGACCAGAAGCTCCAGGTGCTGCTTAACCTGAGCAACTACGCGATGCTGGGCGATGACGAGTTGTACATCGCCGCTTACCTCGGCTCGTTGAAGATGGCGCTGATCAGCACCGTCCTCTGTTTATTGATCGGCTACCCGATGGCCTACGCCATTGCCAGCGCCCGCAAAGAGCTGCAAACGGTGCTGGTGCTGCTGATCATGATGCCGACCTGGACCGCAATCCTGATCCGCGTGTATGCGTGGATGGGCATCCTCAGCAACAACGGCCTGCTTAACGGCTTTTTGATGAGCATGGGCTGGATCGACGAACCGCTGCAGATCCTCAACACCAACCTCGCGGTCTATATCGGGGTCGTTTACTCCTATCTGCCGTTCATGATCCTGCCGCTCTACGCCAACCTGGTCAAACACGACACCAGCCTGCTGGAAGCCGCGTCGGACTTGGGTTCGAGCAACTTCAACAGTTTCTGGAAGATCACCGTGCCGCTGTCGAAAAACGGCATCATTGCCGGCTGCATGCTGGTGTTCATCCCGGTGGTGGGCGAGTTCGTGATCCCGGAGCTGCTCGGCGGTCCGGAAACCCTGATGATCGGTAAAGTGCTCTGGCAAGAGTTCTTCAACAACCGTGACTGGCCGGTGGCGTCAGCGCTGGCGGTGGTGATGCTGGCGATCCTGATTGTGCCGATCATTCTGTTCAACCGTAGTCAGGCCAAAGAAATGGAGGGCAAGGAATGAAGCGCTTCCGTTTCTCAAGTTTCATGCTGGTAGCGGGTTTACTGTTCATCTACGCGCCGATGCTGATCCTGGTGATCTACTCGTTCAACGCCTCGAAACTGGTGACGGTGTGGGGCGGCTGGTCGATCAAGTGGTACGTGGGGTTGATGGACAACACCCAGCTGATGGGCTCGGTGGTGCGCTCGCTGGAAATCGCCTGCTACACGGCGATTGCAGCGGTGGCACTGGGGACGCTGGCGGCCTTCGTGCTGACGCGGATCACCCACTTCAAGGGCCGCACGCTGTTCGGTGGCCTGGTCACCGCGCCGCTGGTGATGCCCGAAGTGATCACCGGTCTGTCGCTGTTGCTGCTGTTCGTGGCCATGGCGCAGATGATCGGCTGGCCGCAGGAACGCGGCATCGTCACCATCTGGATCGCTCACACTACGTTCTGTGCGGCGTATGTGGCGGTGGTGGTGTCGGCGCGCTTGCGTGAACTGGACCTGTCCATCGAAGAGGCAGCCATGGACCTGGGCGCGCGGCCGTGGAAGGTGTTCTTCCTGATTACTATCCCGATGATCGCGCCGTCGTTGGCGGCGGGGGGCATGATGTCGTTTGCCCTGTCGCTGGATGATCTGGTGCTGGCGAGCTTTGTGTCGGGGCCAGGTTCGACGACGTTGCCGATGGAAGTGTTCTCGGCGGTGCGTCTGGGTGTGAAGCCTGAGATCAATGCCGTGGCCAGTCTGATTCTGTTGGCGGTATCGCTGGTGACGTTCCTGGTCTGGTACTTCAGCCGTCGTGCCGAAGAGATTCGCAAGCGTGCGATCCAGCAGGCCATCGAAGAAGGTGCCGCCGACTCCTGGAAACAACCGGACGTGCGCCGGGCGCAGGCGCCGGAAGCGGCTTGATCCACGCATGATCGTTCCCACGCTCTGCGTGGGAATGCCTCAACGGACGCTCCGCGTTCGGCTCTTGATGGGACGCGGAGCGTCCCGGGCTGCATTCCCACGCAGAGCGTGGGAACGATCAGGTCAAGCGACCCAAGGCGATTTGCGGATGATCTCGACGAAGTTCATCGGCTTGAAGCCCGGCTCGCTGTCCACCAGTACATCCGCGTTCACGGTGCCAAACGTGCTGTCCGGCTTATGTTTGAAGCCGTTGGCGAACGCACACAGGATGCACTCCTTGAACTCCTCACCCCGTGGATGCGCATGCACCACTGCTTCACGCTGCACGGTGGAATACGCCGCGTAGTCGATGCCCAGCACATCCATCTCGACGCCGGCTGTCACCAGCGCCACGTTGGGCCGCAGGTGTTGCGGCACGCCCGGTGTGGTGTGCAGGGCGATCGACAACCAGACCTGTTCGATATCGTCGTCAGACAAACCGTAGGGTTTGAGGAACGCTTTGGCTGCATTGGCACTGTCGACTTCGAAGCGCTCGTCATCGCTGCGGTGACCTTCCACCAGGCCCAAATCATGGAACATCGCGCCGACGTAAAGCAGTTCCGGATCGTAGGCCAATTGCTTGCGTTCACCGCTCAAGGCACCAAACAGAAACACCCGGCGTGAGTGATGGAACAGCAGGTCGGACTCGACGTCGCGTATGTATTCAGTGGTGGCCTTGGCCAGCGCGCTGTCGGGGATTTTGATACCGGCGATGATGCTGCTCATGGTGCTTTCCTCATGGGGAACGCCGTGGCGGCGCTGATGGGATCAGTCTGTTCGCGCAGCCGAAACCGGACAATCGATGCATGGCTGCGATCCCGGCCAATGAGCCTGCATATCGCGCCAACCTCGCTTGTTGGGCCTGGATTGGCTAGGGTTGAGCGCGGTGATTACGCTCTTGTGGCGAGGGGGCTTGCTCCCGTTGGAGTGCGCAGCACTCCCATCCCCGTACATGAACCTGAAATGGGGCCGCTGCGCAGCCCAACGGGGGCAAGCCCCCTCGCCACAAGTGAGTGTTAATCCTGATTAATTGAGGGTGGTTTCCTGCCATGCACAAAACCGTTGCCATCGTGGTATTCCCAGGCGTCCAGTCACTGGACGTCACCGGCCCCATGGATGTGTTTTCCGAAGCCAATCGTTTCCTGGCCCCGGAGGATCACTATCGGCTGGAGGTGATCGGTATCGAGCGTGGGGTGATGGCGTGTTCCAACGGTTTGTCGCTCAATGCCCACCGGCATTTCAGTGAAGCGCTAGAGGCTTATGACCTGCTGTTGGTGGCGGGTGGGCCGCAGTTGCCGTTCATCAATTTTGGTGCGGCGTTCGATACCTGGTTGCGCGATGCCTGCGGGCTGGCGCAACGGTTTGGCTCGATCTGCAATGGCGCCTTCATGCTCGCTCGGGCCGGATTGCTCGACGGGCGAACGGTCACCACTCATTGGGGCGACGCCGCGGCATTGGCGGATTTGTGTCCGTCGACTCAGGTCGAGGCTGATCGTTTGTACGTGCAGGACGGCGAGCTTTACACCTCGGCCGGGGTCACGGCGGGAATCGATCTGTCGTTGTATCTGCTGGCCCGGGATCACGGGCCGGACGTGGCACTCAGCGTGGCCAAGCGGCTGGTGGTGTTCACTCAGCGCTCGGGCGGGCAATCGCAGTTCAGCCCGTTCCTCACGCCCCACGCCGAACCGACTTCGGCGGTGGCGCTGGTCCAGCTCTACGTGCTGGCTAACCTCAATGGCGACCTGACCATTGCCGATCTGGCCAATTCCGCCAATATGAGCACGCGCAACTTTTCCCGGGTGTTTGCCAAGGAAGCGAAAATCACCCCGGCGGAATTCGTCGAACGGGCGAGGGTGGACGCGGCGCGGGTGATGCTCGAAAGCACCCATGCGCCGCTGAAAACCGTGGCGTACCAGTGCGGGTTTCGGGATGCCCAGCATATGCGCAGTGTGTTCAACCGCAGGCTGGGGGTTACGCCGCAGCAGTTCAGGTTGAATTTTGCGGTGATGGTTTAGCGGTAATTTGTGTTGCCTGTGCGGGCCTCATCGCGAGCAGGCTCGCTCCCACAGGATCTGTGGCAGACACAAAATTTATGTTCACTGGAGATCCCTTGTGGGAGCGAGCCTGCTCGCGATGAGGCTCGCAGTCACACCACAAAACTAATGAGCAGCCCTAGTCGGCAACAGCTTCAACGTACTGCGGGTATTGGCCGTCACTTCTTCATCATTGAAATGCGCCTGGTAGTAAACCCCTTCGATATACGCCTCAGCCTGGTCGGCATAGTGGCTGTCGAACGGCACGCCGCTCTGGCCGACCGGGTTGATGGTCAGGCTGTGGGCCGGGTCGGCGAAGTCGATCAGCCGCCGCGTCGACGGCCCATAAGTCACGGGCCACGGCGCCGGGCCGATCTTGGCCGAGAGGTTGTTCGGCACTTCGTGGGTGCCGGGTGCCGCGAAGGGGCCGACGTTGAAGATCCGCTCCAGCGGTTTCTGCATCCCCAGCGGATGACCGTGAGTCAGGGTGTGCGCCTTGCCCCACTGCCATTGCGCGAAATCGGCGCCCAGAGTGGTTTTGAGGTGAGCCATGCTCGCTTGCCAGGCCACCTTGACCGTATCGGCGCGGGTTTCCTTGCCGGGGGTGTTGCGGTTGTCCCACCACGGTGAATCGGCGGAGGCTGCCAGGCGCGGCAGTGCGGCATCGATCACCCGGGTCGGGAGCAGCGTTTCGAAGAAGTCATTGCCCAGTTCATCGCGCATCGCCGCATCGGTGAGGTTGAACAGAAACTGGTTGAACAGCGTGGCGTTGATGGAGTCCAGCGGGTAATCGCCGCTCCACTGCGCCAGTTGCTCCACCAGTTTGAGCTCGGCGGGATCGCTCACCACTTCACGCAGTACCGGTAGCAACGGCGCGAGCAAACGCGGACCGTATTCGGTGGTGGTGCCCAGTTGCAGCTTCTGGTTGGACTCGTTGTCCCACTTCACGTTTTTGTCGCTGAGTTGCCGATTGAGCTGCTGACCACGATCGGCAAGGTTGTAGTAACCGGGAATCTCCATGCCGGTCGGCGACACCGGCTGGAAGTTGGCCGAGACGATATAGCCTCGCGCCGGGTTCTCTTCCTGTGGGTTGGCGCTGAACGGGTAATAACCTTCCTTGTCCGCCTGAGGGGTGCTGCCGTCGAGGATGAAACCGGGCTTCACCCCGGCCGGGCGCTTGGGCAGCAGCGCCGAGGCCCACCAGCCAATGTCGCCCTTGGCGTTGGCGTAGACGATGTTCAGCCCCGGTGCCTGAACCTTGGCCGACGCGGCGCGGGCCTTGGCCAGGGTGTCGGCGCGGTTGAGCTGGTAGAAGCCGTCGAGGATCGGATTCGGCGTCTCGAGGAAGGCCCACCACATGGCGACCGGTGTCTTGCCGGCGGCGGTGCCGAGCGCATCGTTGATGATCGGGCCGTGGGGGGACTGGCGCAGGGTCAATGTCACCGGTGACTGACCTTTCACGGCGATCTGTTGTTCGCTGTTGATCATGTCGACCCACTGGCCGCGATACCAGACCTGGTTCGGGTTGTCCGGGTTGACCTTCTCGGCGATCAGGTCCAGATCGTCGTTCTGGAACATCGTCAAGCTCCAGCCGAAATCCAGGTTGTGGCCAAGAAACGCAAACGGCACCAGCGCCTGATGGTAGCCATACAGCTCGAAACCCGGCGCTGACAGATGCGCTTCGTACCACACCGACGGCACCGAGAAGCGAATGTGCGGGTCGCCGGCCAGCAGAGGCTTGCCGCTTTTACTGCGGTTGCCGGAAATCACCCAGGCATTGCTGCCTTCGAATTGCGGCAGGCCGTTGTCGGCCAGGGCTTGCTCACTCAAACGGGCGAGGGCATTCAGCCCCTTCCAGTCATTGGCGGTGAGGGTCGGCGCAGGGTTGGCGCGCCCTTTGGCCAATACGCCCTTGGGCTGCCAGTCGAGATCGAAGATGTTCAGGTACTCGGGGCCCAGTTGGTCACGCACGTAAGTCAGCAAGGGTTCGGTGCGAAACGCCGCGGCAAAGCTGTAGGCCATGTAGCCGGCGATGCTGATGCTGTCTTCGGCGGTGAAAGGGCGCTTGGGGATCCCCAGCACATCGAACTCTATCGGCGCAGCGTGGCTGTCCTGATATTGATTGATACCGTCCAGGTAGGCTTGCAGGGCCTTCCACGCCGGCGACTGACGATCCAGCGCGGCGACGTAGCTTTCAGCCCGCTCGCGGATGCGCAGGCTGCGAAACAGTTTGTCGGTGTCGACCAGTTTCGGGCCAAGGACTTCGGCCAGCTCTCCACGGGCCAGGCGCCGCATGGCTTCCATCTGGAACAGTCGGTCCTGGGCATGCACATAGCCGAGGGCGCGGTAGAGGTCGGTTTCGTTTTCGGCGCGGATATGCGGCACGCCGCGCTCGTCGTAGCGCACGGTCACCGAACCTTGCAGGTGCTGCAATGCCACCTGGCCCTGGCGCGTCGGTTGCTTGCTGTACACATACCAGCCGCCCCCGGCGGCGAGTACGACAATCAGCAAGGCAAGTACGGTCAGGACGCGTTTCATGGTGACTCCTTGTTCTTTCGGGATTGCCGCCTGTGGGGGCTGCAAACGTGTAGCACAGACCTCCTGTGCCGGGCATCGCGGTCCTGGAAAAGTCAGGAATGCCTTACTTCACCTCAGCAGGCCACGGACAGTAGCAACCCACCGCCAGCGTGTGGGTGGCGTTTACCGCGCGGCCTTCATTCAGCGTTTGCAGAATGGGCTCGATAAAGCTGTTGCTCGAATTGCAGGTCAGGCCTTCGCTGTACGGCCCGAAATACGCCAGCTTGCCACTGCGGTCCCAGATCGCCACCGCCGGGCTGGCAGGGATTTGTTCGGAACCTGGCAGGACAGTGATGGTTTTAAGGCGACTCAACGTGCCGGGCAATTGGCCGTGGCTGCCGGGTTTTTGGACCGCATAGAACTCGACGCCCTGCGGTACATACTGCTCGACCAGTTCGGTCAGGTGTTGTTGGTTGCCGACATTGCACGGGCAGGCCGGGTCCCAGAAGTGCACCAGGCGAATGGCGCCGGGGCCGGCAAGTTCGTCTGGCAGGCGCAATGGGTCGCCGGAGAACACCGCAGTGTGCGAGCTGAAGGCGCGCAAGTAGCGCCCCTGAAACCAGTCATAGGCGGCCCACAGCACGCCGGCACACACAAGGGCGAGCAGGCTGGCAAGCAATGTGGTGCGGTAGGCCGGACGCATGGGTTTCAATCCTCGAAGGTCGGCTAGCTTGCCATGCTTGCCGCGACAGATGAATATCGCAGGCCCATAAAGTCCGTTTCGCGCTCTGGAATAGCCCATGTCTGTCACTTTCGACCCCGATCATTTGCGTGCCAGCCTGCGGCCATTGGCCGAGTGGCAGCCGCTGTCGACGGAAGCCATGGCCTATCAGCATTTTTATGGGCTGGATTTTCCCCGGCGAACCTTGCGCAGTGGCCTGGGGCGTTTCGAGGTCGATGGCTATGAAGTGGTCAGCCAGCTCTGGTGGCCCGAGCGGGCGAAGGCGACGCTGTTTTTGTTTCACGGTTTCTATGATCACACCGGGCTCTATCGGCATGTGATCGAGTGGGCGCTGGACCAGGGCTTTGCGGTGATCGCCTGTGACCTGCCGGGGCATGGCTTGTCCAGTGGCGAACGGGCGAGCATCAAGGACTTCGCCGAGTATCAGAGCGCGCTGCAAGGGCTGTTGGCCGAGGCGCAATCGCTGGGCCTTCCACAGCCCTGGCACCTGTGCGGGCAAAGCACTGGCGGGGCGATCGTGATCGATCATGTGCTCAATCAGGGCGCGAGCAGTCCGGCCCAAGGGCAAGTGATTCTGCTGTCGCCACTGGTGCGACCGCGAGCCTGGGGCTGGTCGCAGCTCAGTTATTACCTGCTCAAGCCGTTCGTCAAAGGCATCGCCCGGCGTTTCAGCGAGAACTCCAACGACCCCGACTTCCTGACGTTCCTGCAAGCCGATCCGCTGCAGCCGCTGCGTCTGCCGACGGCTTGGGTCGGTGCGCTGGGGCGGTGGATCAAGCGTATCGAAGCGGCACCAAGCAGCCCACGGCGGCCGTTGATTGTGCAGGGGCAGGCGGACATGACGGTGGATTGGAAGCACAACCTTGATGTATTGCGGGGCAAGTTCGATCGGCCTCAGGTGCTGATGCTGCCTGAGGCGCGGCATCATCTGGCGAATGAGTCAGCGGGATTGCGGCAGGAGTATTTCGGGTTTTTGAGCAAGCGGATGAGTCGGGATCGGCGGTGACATTTCGATTGGCTTCGCGGGCAAGCCTCGCTCCTACAGGAATTACGCTATCCCTGTAGGAGCGAGGCTTGCCCGCGAAGGCGATTTCGCAGACGCCAAAAATTACTGGGCAAGGCTCGACGTACTCTGCCCCACCGCCAACCCCGCCCGAATCGCCGCCAAGGCCGCTTGATAGTAAGCCTTGCCTTCAATGGACTCGGCAAAGGTGGCGAACTCTTCCAGCTCGTCATCCGACAGGTCGCGATAGACATACAGCAGCGTATTGTTCAGGTCAGCCCCGATCTGCTCCATCAGGCGCTGGCGCTGGCCGTTCAGCATGCCTTGTGCCTGACCGCCACCGAGCAGGCCGGGAATCATCGAGCTCAGGCTGTCGGCCGCCACGCCCGCAATCGCCAGACTGACTTCAGCACCGGCCTCGCGAGCGGGCAGGGCCTGGGCGAGGTGGCCGATGATCAGCTGACGGGTATCGCTGGCCTGCATTTTCGGCAAGCCCTTGGCGTTTTTCGCCAATTGATCGCGACGGGTCGCCAGCAGTTCGGCAGCGACGATTTTCTTGCCCAAGGGCGATTGGAAGAAGGTTAATGCAGGTTTCGGATCGGCAAGTTTTTTGCGCAGCTGCGCTTCGGCACGCTGGTCCATGGCCTTGGGGGCGAAACGCTGATTACTGTTGTTGACCAGGGCCTGAAACACCGCCGGCGGCAGGCTATTCTGGTAACGCTGTTGAGCGGCGGAGAGAGCATCGTTGAAATGCGCGCGTTGTTCTGGCCAACCGGCGACCTTGTACAACTGGTCGTGGCCGTCCGCCCAGGCGGGCAAAACACAGAACATCAGCAGTGAAAAAAGCAAACGGCGCATAGGGACTCCTGTCAGCAGGCGACTATTCTCCGTGCGGCATTCGTACTTGTCGAGAATTCGTATCAGGTTGCGTACCTTATCCGACCAATACTCCGCTGCGCGGCTCTGTCGGATTTGCGGGCACAGGAATACTATGCGCGCCATGCAAATATCCTCTGATCATCCGCTGCTGTTACGTATCGTCGACGACCTGGCTGAGCGCGGCTGGTCGCAGCAGAATATTTTCCTGCCTCTGGATCTGACCCGGGCGCTGGCGGCCGAGTGCCGCAAACGTGCAGCCGAGGGTGAGCTCGCCCCGGCCGCCGTGGGGCGCGGGCCGTTTTCGGAGATCCGCGAGGGCATTCGTGGCGACCATATCCAGTGGCTCGAACCCGGTCAGGTCGAGGCCTGCGACAGTTATCTGGGGTTGATGAACAGCCTGCGTGAGGCGATGAATCGCAGTTTGTTTCTGGGCCTGGAAGATTTCGAAAGCCATTTCGCCCTCTACCCACCTGGCGCTTTCTACCTCAAGCATGTCGACCGTTTCCGCGATGACGACCGGCGCATGGTCTCGGCGGTGATCTACCTCAATGACAGCTGGCTGCCCGAGCATGGCGGTCAGTTGCGCATGTACCTAGACGAAGGCGTCGAACACGATGTGGTCCCCTCCGGCGGATGCCTGGTGGTGTTCCTGTCGGGCGAAGTACCTCACGAAGTCCTGCCCGCGACCCGAGATCGCCTGTCGTTGACGGGCTGGTTCCGGCGCCGTGGCAATGAGCCGTTCTGATCATGCAAAAGATTCTGGTAAGCCGCTGTTTGCTCGGTCACCGCGTCCGTTACGACGGCGGCGCCAGTGGGCCGTTCAATCTGTTGGAGCAGTGGATTGCCGAAGGCCGGGTGGTGCCGTTGTGCCCGGAGGTTGCCGGTGGTTTGCCGACGCCAAGAGCCGCGGCGGAGATTCCGGGCGGGCAGGGCGGTGAAGTGCTTGATGGCCTTGCATCGGTCATCACCACCGAGGGCGAAGACGTCAGTGCCGAGTTTCTTTCGGGGGCTTATCAAGCGCTGGAGCTGGTGCAACAGCACGGCATCCGCATTGCCGTGCTCAAGGCCAACAGCCCGTCTTGCGGGAATCTGTTGACCTATGACGGGACGTTCAGTGGCGTGAAGGTCAGTGGCGAGGGGGTTACCGCGGCATTGCTCAAGCGTCATGGCGTGCAGGTTTTCAGCGAGCTGGAGTTGGCTGAAGCGGCGCAGGCACTGGCAACCCTCGACTAACGACTAACCCAAATCCACTGTGGGAGCGAGCCTGCTCGCGATAGCGGTCTTACATTCAACATCAATATTGACTGTTATGACCCCATCGCGAGCAGGCTCGCTCCCACAGGTTTCTCCGCGATTTCAGGGTTTCGGCGCCACACTCGTATCCGCCCCGAACCATTTCTGTTCCAGCGTCTCCAGCCGGCCATCAGCCTTGATCCGCTGCAAGGCGTTCTCCAGGCTGGCATGAAACGCCGGGTTACCCTTCTGAAACGGAATGGCCAGGCTCACAGCCGGGGCGGCTTTCGGCTTTTCCTCCGTCAGCGACTGCACCAACAGGATTGATCGCGGTTGCTCTTCTTTCTGCGCGATCAACTGCGCATTGGTGTGAATGTAAGGCTCGCTGAAGTCGAAACGATCCTTCAGGTCCGGAGTTGGTGCTACGTGATTGATGGCGACGTCGTATTTGCCGCTTTCGACGCCGGTCAACAGATCGTCGGAATCGGTGACGACGAAGTCGGCCCGCACATCCAGCTCATCGGCCAGCAGTTGACCCAACTCGACTTCGAAGCCGGTCAGTTTGTCGTCGTCCTTGAAATTGAAGGGTGGTGTATTAGCCTCAAGGGCAATGCGCAATTCGCCGCGGTCGTTTACATCGTCAATCAGTTCGGCATGAGCCAAAGGGCTCAAAAGGGGTAGCAGGCAGATCAGGCCAGGCAAAAAACGCATGGTCACTCCTTTGAATTCATTTATCGCGACGCGCTGTTCAGGCTCGCTTTGCTATGGTTGTCGTGTGCCTTCGACAACGAATGGCCGTGAAGTTGTCACGGTCGAGCGAATTTTACGGAAAAACTGGAGAAGAGAATGAAAAGCTTTATGTCACGTGCAGCGTTGGCTGGCCTGTTGCTGGGTGCATCGATGCTGGCAACGGCTGCTACACCGGCTCCCAAAGGTGCAGAAGTGTTCATCGTTTCTCCTGCGGACGGAGCCACGGTTCCGCAAACCGTCGTCGTCAAGTTCGCTGTTGAGAACATTGCGTTGGCTCCGGCGGGCGATGTCACCAAGAACACCGGCCATCACCATTTGCTGATCGATGTCGATAAGCTGCCAGCCGCTGGCGCCCCGATTCCGAATGATGCCAACCATTTGCACTTTGGCAAGGCGCAGACCCAGGCTGAAGTCAAATTGACACCGGGCAAGCACACCTTGCAGCTCGAGCTGGGCGACAGCGGTCACATGCCGTTCGATCCGCCAATCGTTTCGAAGAAAATCACCGTGAATGTGAAATAACTTTTCCACCGGCATGAAAAAGCGGCCATGAAAAAGCAGCCGTAAAAAAGGGAGCTCCGAGGAGCTCCCTTTTTTGTCGCTCAAGTAGCGATCAGAACAACACGCGGCAACGAATGGTGCCGTTGATGTGCTGCAGCTTCTCTTGCGCCATTTCCGAGTACTCGGCGTCGACGTCGATCACGACGTAGCCGACTTTCTCGTTGGTCTGCAGGAACTGACCGGAAATGTTGATGCCGTTTTCGGCGAAGACCTTGTTGATCTCGCTCATCACACCCGGAATGTTCTCGTGGATGTGCAGCAGACGGTGCTTGCCAGGGTGAGCCGGCAGGGCCACTTCCGGGAAGTTCACGGACGATACCGACGTACCGTTGTCGCTGTACTTGACCAGTTTTTCCGCCACTTCCAGACCAATGTTGGCCTGCGCTTCAGCGGTGGAACCACCGATGTGCGGGGTCAGGATCACATTGTCCAGGCCGCGCAGCGGGCTTTCGAACTCTTCTTCGTTGGAGCGCGGCTCCACCGGGAATACGTCGATGGCCGCGCCGATCAGGTGCTTGTCCTTGATCGCGTCCGCCAGGGCGTCCAGTTCAACCACGGTGCCGCGAGCAGCGTTGATCAGAATGCCGCCCTTCTTGATGGCGCGGATTTCCTTCTCGCCGATCATCCACTGGGTGGCTGCGGTTTCCGGAACGTGCAGGGTGACGATGTCGGACATGCCCAGCAGCTCGTGCAGGTTGCCGACCTGGGTGGCGTTACCCAGTGGCAGCTTGGTCACGGTGTCGTAGAAGTACACCTGCATCCCCAGGCCTTCAGCCAGAACCGACAGTTGGGTGCCGATCGAGCCGTAACCGACGATACCCAGCTTCTTGCCCCGGATTTCGAAGGAGTTGGCTGCGCTCTTGATCCAGCCGCCACGGTGGCAGGAAGCGTTCTTCTCAGGAATGCCGCGCAGCAACAGGATCGCTTCGGCCAATACCAGCTCGGCTACGGAGCGAGTGTTGGAGTACGGCGCGTTGAATACCGCGATGCCGCGTTCGCGAGCCGCGTTGAGGTCGACCTGGTTGGTGCCGATGCAGAAACAGCCGACAGCCACCAGCTTCTTCGCGTGATCGAAGATCTCTTCGGTCAGTTGAGTGCGGGAGCGAATGCCGATGAAGTGAGCATCAGCGATCTTTTCCTTGAGCTGGGCTTCCGGCAGAGAACCTGTGAGGTACTCGATGCTGGTGTAGCCCGCCGCCTTGAGGACGTCGACAGCCGATTGGTGGACGCCTTCGAGAAGAAGGAACTTGATCTTGCTCTTATCGAGAGAAGTCTTGCTCATCTGCGTAAACCTGTATCCCGGAGAAATTTGGCAGGAAATGGTCAACAGATGCTGACCCGGACGGCAAGAAAGCCGTCGCCGCAGGACAGCCGTTGGGCACTATGCTGCGGGGTCGATATGCTAGCATATGCACCCCGCTAAACACTCATTCCTGCGACGTGAAGCGTTCTCAGGATGACCATGAATTGTTCGAGAGTTCTATCGATGACCAATCCTGCGCTGATTGATGAGCTGAAGACCCTGGTTGAGCCTGGCAAGGTGCTGACCGATGCCGACTCCCTGAATGCTTACGGTAAGGATTGGACCAAGCATTTTGCCCCGGCCCCGATGGCCATCGTGTTCCCCAAGACCACCGAGCAGGTCCAGGCCATTGTCCGTTGGGCCAATGAACACAAGGTGGCGCTGGTGCCGTCTGGCGGTCGTACCGGGCTTTCGGCTGCGGCCGTGGCAGCCAATGGCGAAGTGGTCGTGTCCTTCGACTACATGAACCAGATCCTCGACGTGAACCTGACTGACCGCACGGCCGTTTGTCAGCCAGGCGTGGTTACCGAGCAATTGCAGAACAAGGCTGAAGAGCACGGTCTGTACTACCCGGTGGACTTCGCGTCGGCAGGTTCCAGCCAGATTGGCGGCAATATCGGCACCAATGCCGGCGGGATCAAGGTCATTCGCTATGGCATGACCCGCAACTGGGTGGCCGGCATGAAAGTCGTCACCGGCAAGGGCGATCTGCTGGAACTGAACAAAGACCTGATCAAGAACGCCACTGGCTACGACCTGCGTCAGCTGTTCATCGGCGCCGAAGGCACGCTGGGGTTTGTGGTCGAGGCCACCATGCGTCTGGACCGTGCGCCGAAAAACCTCACCGCAATGGTTCTCGGCACCGCCGATTTCGATTCGATCATGCCTGTGCTGCACGCATTCCAGAGCAAACTTGACCTGACTGCCTTCGAATTCTTCTCCGATAAGGCTTTAGCCAAGGTTATGGCTCGTGGCGATGTGCCGGCACCGTTCGAATCCGATTGCCCGTTCTACGCGCTGCTGGAATTCGAAGCGACTACTGAAGAAGTGGCCAACCACGCCCTGGAAACCTTCGAGCACTGTGTGGAGCAGGGCTGGGTGCTGGACGGCGTGATGAGTCAGAGCGAAACACAGTTGCAGAACCTGTGGAAATTGCGCGAGTACATCTCCGAAACCATTTCCCACTGGACACCCTACAAAAACGACATTTCGGTCACTGTCTCGAAAGTCCCGGGGTTCCTGAAAGAAATCGATGCGATCGTCGGCGAACACTACCCGGATTTCGAAATCGTCTGGTTCGGCCACATCGGCGACGGCAACCTGCACTTGAACATCCTCAAGCCGGACAACCTGAGCAAGGACGAGTTCTTCGCCAAGTGCGCGACCGTCAACAAGTGGGTGTTCGAAACCGTCGAGAAGTACAACGGTTCGATTTCCGCCGAACACGGCGTTGGCATGACCAAGCGTGACTACTTGACCTACAGTCGCTCGCCGGTTGAGATCGAGTACATGAAAGCCGTCAAAGCAGTGTTCGACCCGAACGGCATCATGAACCCGGGCAAGATTTTCGCTGTTTGACTTTTGAATTTAAGAGCTACGAAACAGGAGTCGGTCAATGAGCTATCAGCACCAGTATGTCGACGGTACGCGTATTCATTTCCCGCTGGGGAAAGTGGTGTGCATTGGCCGTAACTACGCCGAACACGCCAAGGAACTGGACAATCCGGTGCCTACCGAACCACTGCTGTTCATCAAGCCGGGCAGTTGCGTGGTGCCGCTGGAAGGTGGTTTCAGCATTCCGACCGAGCGGGGCTCGGTGCATTACGAAGCGGAAATCGCCGTGTTGATTGGCAAGCCACTGTCGACCAAGCCGAGCCGTGAAGAAGTGCTGGATGCCATCTCCGGCATCGCCCCCGCCCTGGACCTGACCCTGCGCGACAAACAGGCCGAGTTGAAAGCCAAGGGCCTGCCGTGGGAAATCGCCAAATCCTTCGACGGTGCGGCGGTCATTGCGCCGTTCGTGGCGGGCAGTACCTTTGCCGACCTGACCGACATCGGTATCCGCCTGACCATCAATGGCGAAGTCCGCCAGGATGGCAACAGCAAGGACATGCTGAATCCGATCGTGCCGATGATCCAGTACATGGCCGGCTGCTTCTCGCTGCAGGCCGGTGACGTGATTCTGACTGGCACGCCGATGGGCGTTGGTTCGTTGAATGTCGGTGACGAACTGGTACTCGAATTGCCGGGCGCCAGCCGCTTCACCAGCAGCGTGCGCTGACCCAACGCAAAACCCAGTGTGTGCGGGCTTGCTCGCGAAGAGGTCGTCAAATCCAGCATCAATGTTGGATGACAGACCGCATTCGCGAGCAAGCCCGCTTTGGTTTGTGATCCTTCCTGGGAATCGCATCTGCCCGCAAAGGGCAATCCCGCCATTTCCCGTTTTTTTCACATTTTGTCCGGATAATTCTTGGGCTTCTGGCGTCTGAGCCAGTCCCAATTGTGCTATTACCCATAGCCTGAATTTCTGGAACGTATCCCTGCATGACCACCCAACCGCTGCCCAAGCTGAAAACTGCCCGCCGCTCGCGCTTTGTCATGCGTTGGTATTCCTGGCTTTTGCTGGTGGCTGCTGCTGTGTATGGCCTCGTGTTTGCGATGCACTGGGACGATCGCGGCGTGCTCTGGGTGATGGAGCGTTTCGAAAGCCCGGCCGAGCGAAAAGAGAGTATCTGGCTGCCGGATTACCGGGCGGTGATCGACGCCAAGTTGCTGCCGGGTATGGAGAAGGACGAAGCGTCAGACGTGTCTTATGACCCGCAGACCAAAACCCTGTTTGCGGTGATGGGCAAGAACCCGTTCCTGGTCGAGCTGACGTTGCAGGGCGATGTGTTGCGCAAAATGCCTCTGGTGGGTTGGAGCAACCCGGAAGGGGTGACGGTCATGGGCAATGGTTTGCTGGCGATCACCGATGAACGCGCGCACCTGCTTTCCATCGTCAAGGTCGACGCCGATACCCGGGAACTGAATATCGCCAGTTTCCCGAAATACGACCTGGGCCCGTCGAAAAACCAGAATAAGGCCTTTGAGGCGATCGTTTGGGATGCGCGCAACCAGCAACTGCTGCTGGGTGAAGAGCGTCCACCGGCGCTGTTCAGCTGGAAAAGCGACGGCAGCCAAATCCTCAAGGGCGACAAGCAAAAGCTGTCCAGCGACGAATTGGATATCCGCAATCTGTCGGCCCTGGCCATCGATCCGCGCACCGGCCATACCTTGGTGCTGTCCGCCGATTCGCACTTGCTGCTGGAATTGGACGAGAAAGGCGAACAGGTCAGCTTCATGACTCTGCTGGGTGGCTTCAATGGTCTGAAAAAAACCATTCCCCGTGCCGAAGGCGTGACCATGGACGAAGCGGGCACGCTGTACATCGTGAGTGAGCCGAACCTGTTCTATCGCTTCGAAAAACAACCGTAGGAGTTCGGTAATTGTGGTCGAAGGCCACTGGCCATTAAGCTTGAATTCATGCTGCCATGGTATTTCATCCTCCCGTCTTGTTTCCGAGCTCGCCTGAATGCGCCGACTTGCCCGTCCCAAACCCCTGATGCTGATCTTGTCGGTAATTGCGCTGATCGTGCTGATTGCCGTCGGCCAGTACCTGCGTCTGTTCGAGCGCACCTGGTTCAATATGCAGGCGTTATGGCAGCCGCTGAATGCCCAATCCATTGGCCTGGATCAGTATCAGGTAGCGATCGAGGCGCAAGTTATTGACGGTCTGGACGACGATGTTTCGGCGCTGACCTTCGATCCCGTGCGTAAAAGCCTGTTCACCGTCACCAACAAAAATGCCGAACTGATCGAATTGTCCCTGGAAGGTAAGATCCTGCGGCGTGTGGCGCTGGTCGGGTTTGGCGATCCGGAGGCAGTGGAGTTCATCAGCGCTGACACTTACGTGATCACCGACGAGCGCCAGCAACGGCTGATCAAGATTCATCTGGAGAAGGACACGACGTTCCTCGATGCCGCGGACGCCGAGCAGATCACCCTCGGCGTGCACATGAGTGGCAACAAGGGGTTTGAAGGGTTGGCTTATGACTCGGTGGGCAAGCGCTTGTTTGTCGCCAAGGAGCGCGATCCGATGCTGATTTACGAAGTGCAGGGCTTTCCGCATTACAACCCGGAGAAATCCTACGCGGTACACGTGGTGAACAACCCCAAACGTGATGCCGGGATGTTCGTGCGAGACCTGTCGAGCCTGCAATACGACGAGCGCAGCGGCCATTTGCTGGCGCTGTCCGATGAGTCGCGACTGATTCTGGAGCTGGATGTCGACGGGCGACCGCTGACCACCCTGTCACTGAGCAAGGGGCGTCAGGGATTGCAGAAAACTGTACCGCAAGCGGAAGGCATCGCCATGGACGACGACGGCACCCTGTACCTCGTCAGCGAGCCGAACCTTTTCTACGTCTTCAAAAAACCACTGCAACCCTGACCAACACCCATACCCCTGTAGGAGCGAAGCTTGCTCGCGAAGGCGGCGTATCAGTCGACATCTCTACTGACTGATGCGCCGCCTTCGCGAGCAAGCTTCGCTCCTACAGGGGTTTTGTGTTTGGCTTATTGGGCGCGCAGGGTTTTCACGCCTTCGCTCGTGCCCAGCAGCAGCAAATCAGCCGGGCGGGCTGCGAACAAACCGTTGGTGACCACGCCGACGATGGCATTGATCTGTGTTTCCAGCTCCACCGGGTTGGTGATCTGCATGTTGAACACATCGAGGATGATGTTGCCGTTGTCGGTCAGTACGCCTTCACGGTAAACCGGGTCGCCGCCGAGCTTTACCAGTTGACGGGCTACGTGGCTGCGGGCCATCGGGATCACTTCCACCGGCAACGGGAACGCACCGAGCACCGGCACCAGTTTGCTGGCGTCGGCGATGCAAATGAAGGTCTTGGCCACGGCCGCCACTATCTTCTCGCGGGTCAGGGCCGCGCCACCGCCCTTGATCAGGTTTAGGTGCTCGTCGCTTTCGTCGGCGCCATCGACGTAGAACTCCAGGTCGCTGACGGTATTGAGCTCATACACCGGAATGCCGTGGCCTTTGAGGCGGGCGGCGGTGGCTTCGGAGCTGGCGACCGCGCCATCGAACGCGCCTTTGTGCTTGGCCAGGGCATCGATGAAGCAGTTGGCGGTGGAGCCGGTGCCGACCCCGACGATGCTCTTGTCGTCGAGTTTCGGAAGGATGAAGTCGACGGCGGCCTGGGCTACGGCCTGTTTGAGTTGATCCTGGGTCATGCGGGCTCCGAAGTGCCGAAAGGGGAACGAAAGGCCGGCATTATAGGCCTCGCGATGGGGAAGGTCATTGCCCGATTGGCGGGTCAAATGCACGCACCAGACAACTGATTCACTGTAGGAGCGAGGCTTGCCCGCGAAGAGGTCGTCACATCCAGCATAAATATTGGCAGTAAGATCGCTTTCGCGGGCAAGCCTCGCTCCTACAAGTGTGGTCGCCCGCCCAAAAGCCGGGTTAGACTCCTTGGCCCTGCCCAACCCGCTCAGTGATGCTTTCCGATGCTCGAACAGTACGTCAAAAAGATCCTCACCTCGCGCGTTTATGACGTTGCCGTAGAAACCCCATTGCAGACTGCCCGCCAGCTCTCCGAGCGGCTGGGCAACGATATCTGGCTCAAGCGTGAAGACTTGCAGCCGGTGTTCTCGTTCAAGATTCGCGGCGCCTACAACAAGTTGACGCAATTGAGCGATGAAGAGCGTGCTCGCGGCGTGGTCACCGCGTCGGCGGGCAACCATGCGCAAGGCCTGGCCCTGGCGGCCAAGGTTCTGGGCGTGAAAGCGACCATCGTGATGCCCAAGACCACCCCGGAAATCAAGGTCGAAGGTGTACGCTCGCGTGGCGGTAAAGTGGTGCTGCACGGGGATTCGTTCCCGGAAGCCCTGGCCTACTCGCTGAAACTGGTCGACGAAAAAGGCTACGTCTACATTCACCCTTACGACGATCCCCACACCATTGCCGGGCAGGGCACGGTGGCCATGGAGATTCTGCGCCAGCACCCGGGGCGTCTGGATGCGATCTTCGTTCCGGTGGGCGGCGGCGGGCTGATCGCCGGGATTGCGGCGTACGTGAAATACCTGCGCCCGGACATCAAAATCATCGGAGTCGAACCGGATGACTCCAACTGCCTGCAAGCCGCCATGGCCGCTGGTGAGCGCGTGATCCTGCCTACCGTGGGCTTATTCGCCGACGGCGTGGCGGTGGCGCAGATCGGTCAGCACACTTTCGATATCTGCAAAGACTACGTAGACGAAGTCATCACCGTCAGCACTGATGAGATCTGTGCGGCAATCAAGGATATCTACGACGATACCCGCTCGATCACGGAACCTGCGGGTGCCTTGGGCGTGGCCGGGATCAAGAAGTATGTCGAGCAGTGCGGTGTCACCGGCCACACCTTCGTGGCTATCGATTCCGGTGCCAACGTCAACTTTGACCGCTTGCGCCACGTGGCCGAGCGCGCTGAACTGGGCGAGGGTCGCGAAGCCATCATCGCCGTGACCATCCCCGAGAAACCGGGCAGTTTCAAGGCGTTCTGCGAAGCCATCGGCAAGCGCCAGATCACCGAATTCAACTACCGCTACAACACCGGCAGCGAAGCGCATATCTTTGTCGGCGTGCAGACGCATCCGGAAAACGACCCGCGCAGTGCGCTGCTCGCCAGTCTTACCGAGCAGGGTTTCCCGGTGCTCGACCTGACCGACAATGAGCTGGCCAAGTTGCACATCCGCCACATGGTCGGCGGGCGTGCTGTCCATGTGGTCGATGAAGTGGTGCTGCGCTTCGAGTTTCCGGAGCGTCCGGGTGCGTTGTTCAACTTCCTCAATAAGCTCGGCGGGCGCTGGAACATTTCGATGTTCCATTACCGCAACCACGGTGCGGCCGATGGCCGTGTGGTCGCGGGCCTGCAAGTGCCGCACGACGAGCGTCATCTGGTACCGGCCGCGCTGGAAGAAATCGGCTACCCGTACTGGGACGAAAGCGACAACCCGGCCTATCAGCTGTTTCTCGGCTGAGCGGCTACGCTGATCGGCAGGCCATAAGGAAATCGAACAATGGAAACGTTAACCGCCCTCAAAATCGCTCATGGCGTGGCGACGGTGTTGCTGTTGATCAGCGCACTGGGGTTGGCGATCTGGGTCTGGCGCGCCCGCCGTAACGGCGACGCGACGGCTCACACTCGTACCTTGCAACGACCACAGGTGTTCATCTGGCTATTGATGGGCCTGGCACTGCTGAGCATGCCGTTCACCGGTTGGTGGATGGTGCATCTGGTGGGTTGGCCGTTGGGGCAGACCTGGCTGCTGGCGTCCAGTGTGCTCTACACCGTGGCGGCGTTGGGCTGGTTCTGGCTGGTGATGCGACTCAATCGGCTGCGCAAGGCGCCCGCGGGGGGGAATGGGAAGTTTACATTTGCGTTGGCGTTGTTCAGCTTTGTCTGCTTTATCGCCATTGCGGGGTTGATGGGGGCCAAGCCGGTTTAAGGCTTCAGACCGAGTCGGCCCCTTCGCGGGCAAGCCTCGCTCCTACAGTACAGTGTTCAGTCGCTTTTGTAGGAGCGAGGCTTGCCCGCGAAGGCGATCTTAATCGCGCAACGAAATTACCGGCCAGCCACGCTTCTCGGCCTCGGCCCGCAAATTGGGATCCGGATCGACAGCGATCGGATTCGCCACCTGTTCCAACAGCGACAAGTCATTCATCGAGTCACTATAGAAATAGCTGTCTTCCAGGTTATGGCCGGTTTCGTCCAGCCAACGATTCAACCGGGTCACCTTGCCTTCACGGAAGCACGGGACATCAGTGCTGCGTCCGGTGTAACGGCCGTCGATCATTTCGCATTCGGTGGCGATCAGGGTTTCAACGCCCAGACGGGCTGCAATCGGCCCGGTCACAAAGCGGTTGGTGGCGGTGATGATCACCAATTTGTCGCCGGCCTCGCGGTGTTTGGCCAACAGTTCGATGCCCTTGGGCAGCACGATCGGTTCGATGCAGTCGCGCATGTAGTCCAGGTGCCATTGATCCAGCGTGGCCATCTCGGTGCGGCCGAGAACTTCGAGGCAGAAGTTCAGGTACGCGTCGTTATCCAGCTTGCCGGCCAGGTAGTCCTGATAGAACTCGTCGTTGCGTGCCTTGTAGGCGACGGCGTCGAGGAAACCGCGTTCGCACAGATAATCGCCCCAGGCGTGGTCACTGTCACCGCCCAGAAGCGTGTTGTCCAAGTCGAATAAAGCCAGCCGCATTGCAGTTACTCGCTGAAAAGTCTGTAGAAAGGTGTCCAGAATACGGACTTTTCACAAGAGTGCACATAAGGTAGGTCGGCTCGTTGCTGCTTTCACAACCTTTGTGGAACAATGCGGCGACATGCGTTTGCGAGGTTGTTGCCGTGATCGACCCCGATGGTTTCCGCCCCAATGTCGGGATCATTCTGACGAATGATGCTGGCCAGGTGCTATGGGCTCGCCGTATCAATCAAGATGCCTGGCAGTTTCCACAGGGCGGGATCAACCCCCAGGAGACGCCGGAAGACGCCTTGTACCGCGAGTTGAACGAAGAAGTGGGCCTGGAGCGCGAAGATGTTGAAATACTCGCCTGCACCCGGGGCTGGTTGCGCTATCGTTTGCCGCAACGTCTGGTCAGGACGCACAGCCAACCGCTGTGCATCGGCCAGAAGCAGAAATGGTTTCTCCTGCGCCTGATCTCCAACGAGCAGCGGGTGCGGATGGATTTGACCGGTAAACCGGAATTCGATGGCTGGCGCTGGGTCAGTTATTGGTATCCGTTGGGCCAGGTGGTGACATTCAAGCGCGAGGTTTATCGCCGCGCTCTCAAAGAGCTTGCCCCGCGCCTTTTAGCGCGCGACTGACGACGGAGTTCGACCCCGAGCCATGCTCAATACGCTGCGCAAGATCGTCCAGGAAGTTAACTCCGCCAAGGATCTCAAGGCGGCGTTGGGGATTATTGTGTTGCGCGTCAAAGAGGCCATGGGCAGCCAGGTCTGCTCGGTCTACCTGCTTGACCCCGAGACCAATCGCTTCGTGCTGATGGCCACCGAGGGCTTGAACAAGCGCTCGATCGGCAAAGTCAGCATGGCACCCAACGAAGGTCTGGTCGGCCTGGTCGGCACGCGTGAAGAACCCCTGAACCTCGAAAATGCCGCGGATCACCCGCGCTACCGTTACTTCGCCGAGACCGGTGAAGAACGCTACGCCTCGTTCCTCGGGGCGCCGATCATTCACCACCGTCGCGTCGTCGGCGTGTTGGTCATTCAGCAAAAAGAACGCCGCCAGTTCGATGAAGGTGAAGAAGCCTTCCTCGTGACCATGAGCGCGCAACTTGCCGGCGTTATCGCCCACGCCGAGGCCACCGGTTCGATCCGTGGCTTGGGCCGTCAAGGCAAAGGTATCCAGGAAGCAAAGTTCGTCGGTGTACCGGGTTCGCCGGGCGCGGCGGTCGGAACCGCGGTCGTCATGCTGCCGCCGGCCGATCTGGACGTGGTGCCGGACAAGACCATCACCGACATCAACGCCGAACTTGGCCTGTTCAAGACCGCCATCGAAGGCGTACGCGCCGACATGCGTGCCTTGTCCGCCAAGCTGGCGACCCAGCTGCGGCCTGAAGAACGGGCGCTGTTCGACGTTTACCTGATGATGCTCGACGATGCCTCGCTCGGCAGCGAAATCACCACGGTGATCAAGACCGGTCAGTGGGCTCAGGGCGCGTTGCGTCAGGTGGTCACCGAGCACGTCAACCGATTCGAATTGATGGACGACGCCTACCTGCGTGAGCGCGCCTCGGACGTCAAAGACCTCGGTCGGCGCTTGCTGGCTTACCTGCAGGAAGAGCGGCAGCAGACGCTGGTCTACCCCGACAACACCATTCTGGTCAGCGAGGAACTGACGCCGGCGATGCTCGGCGAGGTGCCGGAAGGCAAGCTGGTCGGTCTGGTGTCGGTACTCGGTTCCGGCAACTCACACGTGGCGATCCTGGCGCGCGCCATGGGTATTCCGACGGTGATGGGCCTGGTCGACTTGCCGTATTCCAAGGTCGACGGCATCCAGATGATCGTCGACGGCTACCACGGTGAGGTCTATACCAACCCGAGTGACGTGCTGCGCAAGCAGTTCGCCGAGGTGGTCGAGGAAGAGAAACAGCTGGCCCTCGGTCTGGATGCATTGCGGGACCTGCCGTGCATAACGGTCGACGGTCACCGCATGCCGCTGTGGGTCAACACTGGCCTGCTGGCGGACGTGGCGCGGGCGCAGAAGCGCGGTGCCGAAGGCGTGGGTCTGTACCGCACCGAAGTGCCGTTCATGATCAACCAGCGCTTCCCGAGCGAAAAGGAGCAGCTGGCAATCTATCGCGAGCAGCTCGCGGCGTTCCATCCTCAACCGGTGACCATGCGCAGCCTGGACATCGGCGGCGACAAGGCGCTGTCGTACTTTCCAATCAAGGAAGACAACCCGTTCCTCGGCTGGCGCGGCATTCGCGTGACCCTCGACCACCCGGAAATCTTCCTGGTGCAGACCCGCGCCATGCTCAAGGCCAGCGAAGGCCTGAACAACCTGCGTATTCTGCTGCCGATGATTTCCGGCACCCATGAACTGGAAGAAGCCCTGCACCTGATTCACCGGGCCTGGGGCGAAGTCCGCGACGAAGGCACCGACGTGCCGATGCCGCCGATTGGCGTAATGATCGAGATCCCGGCGGCGGTGTATCAGACCAAGGAACTGGCGCGACAAGTGGATTTCCTGTCGGTCGGCTCCAACGACCTGACCCAGTACCTGCTGGCCGTGGACCGCAACAACCCGCGGGTGGCCGATCTCTACGACTACCTGCACCCGGCAGTATTGCAAGCCTTGCAGAACGTGGTGCGCGACGCCCATGCCGAAGGCAAGCCCGTAAGTATCTGCGGCGAAATGGCCGGTGACCCGGCGGCGGCGGTGTTGTTGATGGCGATGGGCTTCGACAGCCTGTCGATGAACGCCACCAACCTGCCGAAAGTGAAGTGGATGCTGCGTCAGATCAACCTGAGCAAGGCCAAGGAATTGCTGGCTGAGCTGATGACCATCGACAACCCGCAAGTTATCCACAGCTCGCTGCAACTGGCGCTGAAGAACCTTGGGTTGGCGCGGATGATTAATCCGGCTTCGGTCAAAACCCTTTAAAGGCCGAGGGCCTGTGGCGAGGGAGCTTGCTCCCGTTCGGCTGCGAAGCAGTCGTAATCCGGCCGATGCGATCTTTCTGAAAGAACGCATTGGCCGGATCGGGAGCGCTTCGCACTCCAGCGGGAGCAAGCTCCCTCGCCACAATTAATAGCCCGAGCTTCAAATCCTGATCTCTACCTCCCCCAAATGCCCCCCATACGGCCCGAAACTCCTTTCGACCATATGCCTTCCCCCATCCGCCTGAACAATCAACGCCGTACTCGCCCGTGTCCCGTAAGTCGGGCTCTTGATAAACACGCTCGACAACAACGTCTCGGTGGCCTGTCCCACGCCAGTGTCCGGCAGTTCGGCAAGCGGCGCCGTCTGCGGGTCGCTCAGCAAGGCTAACAGCGCCTGCGGCTGCGGATCGCCCAATACCTCGTTCAATGCTGCCTTGGCCTTGAGCACTTTCGGCCACGGCGTATCCAGCCCCGCGTTCGATAACCCATAAATGCCCGGTGGGAGCATGACCGCCTCCGTCTCCCGGGCATTGAAGTGCCATAGCTCGTTGGCATTGCCAATCAACAGATTAAACCCGGCATATTCAGGCGAACGTCCGACAACGTCCGTTAAATAGTCGTCAATCGACATGTCTCCGCTGAGAAACTGCGCCACCAGTTCGCCTCGCGACTTGCGCGCCGGCGGCTGAAGGGGATCACGGATGTTGGTCAGCGCGGCGAAGCGCCCATTGGCGCCGACCCCGAGCCACGTACCGCCAGCCTCAAGGTCGCGACCGGCATACACGTGCGGGGCTTGCGGCCATTGCGCCAGGGGCAGGCTGGGCCGGGCATAGAATTCGTCGCGGTTGGCCGCCACGATCAGTGGCTGGGCATGACCCGGTCGCCAGGCAAAAACAATCAGGCACATAAGGTGGTCCTTGTGTGTTTTTTGCTCACTCTACGCAGACATCGCTCATCGATCCATCGCCATCCACAGTGGAGCCCGAGGCCATGCTTCCGTTACCATGCCGCTCCTGATTCGGGATGCTTGGGGATGCGGCCATGGAATTTCTGCTCTATCTGGCGCTGGGCGCCTGTGCGGGCGTGCTGGCTGGGCTGTTCGGGGTAGGCGGCGGGATCATCATTGTCCCGGTGCTGGTGTTCAGTTTCACCTTGCAGGGATTTGATGCGTCGATCCTGACGCATCTGGCAGTAGGCACTTCGCTGGCGACGATCATCTTTACGTCGGTCAATGCGGTTCGCGAGCACCATCGCCGCGGCGCCGTGCGTTGGCCGATTTTTGCCTGGATGACGCTAGGTATTCTGATCGGTGCCGGTTTTGGCGCGCTGACCGCCGAAGCGATTTCCGGGCCGAATTTGCAGAAGATCATTGGTGTATTTGCGCTGATCATCGCCGTTCAACTCGCTTTGGACTTCAAACCCAAGGCCAGCCGAACGGTGCCGGGCAAAGTCGGTCTGACCGTGGCTGGCAGCGTTATTGGCTGGGCCTCGGCGATTTTCGGGATTGGCGGCGGCTCGTTGACCGTGCCGTTCCTGACCTGGCGCAGCGTACCAATGCAGCAGGCGGTGGCCACTTCGTCGGCCTGTGGCCTGCCAATCGCCTTGGCCAGTGCATTAAGTTTCATGATTTTGGGGTGGCACGATCCATTGCTGCCGGCCCATAGTCTCGGTTTTGTTTATTTGCCGGCGCTGCTGGGGATTGCCCTGACCAGCATGGTATTCGCCCGCCTCGGTGCGCGACTGGCCCACAGGCTATCGCCGCGCTTGCTGAAAAGACTGTTTGCCGCTTTGCTGTTTTGCGTCGGCTTGAGCTTCTTGCTCTGACGCGTAGCGCAATCCTGGCTTAATCCTGGCGTGACAGCGTCGCCCGGGAATTTGAAGGTTTCAACTCTAACGAGGAGTCGCAATGCTGCCTTACCCGCAGATCGACCCGGTGGCCCTGGCCATCGGTCCGCTGAAAATCCACTGGTACGGCCTGATGTACCTGATCGGCATCGGCGGCGCGTGGTGGCTGGCATCACGCCGGCTGAACCGCTTCGACCCGACCTGGACCAAGGAGAAACTCTCCGACATGGTGTTCTGGATGTCGATGGGCGTCATCGTTGGTGGACGTTTGGGTTATGTGCTGTTTTACGATCTGAACGCCTACCTGGCCAACCCGACCCTGATCTTCGAAGTGTGGAAGGGCGGCATGTCGTTCCACGGCGGGTTCATCGGCGTGATGTTGGCGGCGCTGTGGTTCGGTAAAAAGAACGACAAGTCGTTCTTCCAGCTGATGGACTTCGTCGCGCCGATGGTGCCGATTGGCCTGGGTGCCGGGCGCATCGGTAACTTCATCAACGCCGAGTTGTGGGGCAAGGCCACCGATGTGCCGTGGGCGATGGTCTTCCCGACCGATCCGGCGCAACTGGCGCGTCACCCGTCGCAGCTGTACCAGTTCGCGCTGGAAGGCGTGGCGCTGTTCTCGATCCTCTGGCTGTTCTCGCGCAAGCCGCGGCCGACCATGGCGGTGTCCGGGATGTTCGCGCTGTTCTATGGCATCTTCCGCTTCATCGTCGAATTCGTTCGCGTGCCGGACGCGCAACTGGGTTATCTGGCCTGGAACTGGCTGACCATGGGCCAGGTGCTGTGCGTACCGATGATTGTCGGCGGATTGTTCCTGATCTGGCTGGCTTATCGACGCGCCCCGGCGGCCCCCGCAGCTGCTGTATAAGAAGCAGGCGCTATAAATTCGAACCCCGGGGCGACGGTCCCGGGTTCAAGGACACAGGTAATTCATGAAGCAATATCTCGAACTGGTCGCCCACGTCATCAAGAACGGCACCAAACAGGCCAACCGCACCGGCGTGAACACCATCAGCTTTCCGGGCGCGATGCTGCGCTTCGATCTGCAGGAAGGTTTCCCGGCGATCACCACCCGCAAGATGGCCTTCAAATCCGCCATTGGCGAGATGTGCGGTTTTCTGCGCGGGGTGAACAACGCCGCCGAATTCCGTGCACTGGGTTGCAAGGTCTGGGACCAGAACGCCAACGAAAATGCGCAGTGGCTTGCCAACCCGTTCCGTCAGGGTGAAGACGACCTCGGCGAGATCTATGGCGTGCAATGGCGCAAATGGCCGGCGTACAAGCAGATCCCGGTCAGCAATCAGGCCGCCATCGAGCAGACCCTGAGCCAGGGTTATCGTCAGATCGCCGAAGGCGAAGAAGACGGTCAGGCCTACGTGGTGCTGTACAAGGCGATCGACCAGATCCGCCAGTGTGTCGACACCATCATCAAGGACCCGGGCAGCCGTCGCATCCTGTTCCACGGCTGGAACGTTGCGCAGCTCGACGAAATGGCCTTGCCGCCATGCCACTTGCTGTACCAGTTCCACCCGAATGTCGAGACCAGGGAAATCTCCCTGACCCTCTACATCCGCTCCAACGACCTGGGCCTTTTATACCCCCGCGAAGAATCCGCACATTACGCAATGGCTGCGTAATAAGGCTTTACCTTCCAAGCTCATTTATTGTGCCCTGGTACAAATTGCACATTGTGTATAGTACGGGCCATTTTGAGGAGAGTGGAAGCATTGAAGGTCATCGCAGTTAGGGGCAAACCCCTAGATTTCAGAGAGTCCCCAACCAGGCGGGACGCCCCATCCGAAGAACCTCAAGTCCAGGAAGCCGTGAAGGTTACGGGGGCAGCCGTCTTTGATGACGATGAGCGCCTAATGCCTTTGATCTCGGGCTACTTATCCCACGCGCTCCAGAACGCTCAGATTTCCCAGCTGACGGCTATTACCTACGGTCGCAACCTTGGGTATACCTGCGAGTACCTAATGAACCGTCGTGAGTTTCGTGATTGCGAGCGTGACTCAGCGTTCTTGGAAATCCGAACCCATGTCATCGAGGAGTACTTCGCTCACCTCCGCGAGGCAGAGGAACTCTCTAAGAAGACGGTGCGCAACCGGGATTCTTCCTTGATGGCGTTTTTCAATGATTTTCTGTGCAAGGGAGTGGATGACCTATCCGCACCTCGTACCGCGCCTAACCCCTACACTGCCGGCTATCTATCCCCCCGTCCCAACAAGAACCTGGTGGTGGCCTGCTCCCTGAATGACCTCAGAGAGCTCATCCTGGCCACGCAGAGTGAGCGTGAACGCTGCTTGCTGCAGTTCATGTATGACGCAGGCCTGCGACGCTCAGAAGTCCCGCGAGTGACCCTCAAGGCCATTGATGATGCCCTTCGTTTCCAAGATACGTTGTTCATCTCGCCAGGTGTGTCTGAGGCAATCAATGCTGACTATTGCCCCCTGCATATCGACGGTAGCAAAGGCCCTGCAGACTCCATTAAACCCCGTCAGACATTGGTCAGTCGCGCCACTTTGCTGCGTGTGAAGAAGTATCACGCTTCCCCGCTGTACAAGATGTACAAGCGCCAATTCTCCGGAGCAGAGAACACCCCAGCCTTCCTGAATGCAGAAGGGGGTGAATACACCAGACGCTCGATTTCCAAGCTCTTGGAGCGCACGTCCACGCGTGCTCTGAACCTTCTGAAAATCGACAAGATGATCTCCCCGCACAAGTTGAGGCACGGGAACGCCTATGCCCTGCTGAGGACGCCTGACATCGGTAGTGATTACCTTGATCGACTGGTGGCCGTGCAAAAGACCTTGGGTCACTCGCACCTCAATACCTCGGAAACCTATACCCAGATCCCCTACGATCTCTACCAGAAGCTCGTACGCCCCGGAACTGAGGCCAAGACGAAAGCAGGTGAGATGGCTGAGCTTTCCCAACAGACGCGCCTGAAAATTGATGCGGGAGTTATGAAATGAGTCGGCTTAATAGTGCTGAGGTAGGCGCCGTTATCGAGTCGTTTGTGGCCCGCGTTACTGATGATCGTGAGTCGTTGCTGAAGGTATGTCTCAGCAGGGGCGAGGAATTGGCGCTGGATCCTAAATACGTCGTCGAACAGACCAACCTAAGCCCAAGGGCTATCCGGAAGCGCATCTCTTACTTTGAGCCTATCTTCGATGCCATGTGTGCGGAAGGAATTATTGTTCCCGGTCATTCGTCGGGCGCCTGCGATTGGCGTCGTAAGCTGCTTGCTTGGTATGAGGGCATGCCTATAGAGGAGAAGTTGGCCATTCCGGTGTTTGGCAATAGCATCAAGGATCGCGGCTTCCTGAGCGAGATTCCTGAATTAGCAGGCCTCAGTTGGGGGAGGACGAAACATGAACTCGTGAGGATCACGTTTGGGGAGATCCTTGATGATCTTCGGGAGCTCGGCGTTCTTGATCCTAGCTACCAAACCGTTGAACAACGCGTCGCCTCGAAAACGGAGAACGAACCATCCGAATCTCTCCGAGACGCCTTCGGAGCTTTGCGTTTAGTCCGCATCCATCGCCTGTCCGACCTCGCGAGCCCGGAACCGGAGCGTCCCTTCCAACATCTGCTGCACCTCTTCAGTGCTTCATCAATGAAGACCAGTAGTGCGTCAGGGCAGTCGAATTTTATCGAGGCTTTCAAATACTACCGAGCCTATCTCAAGGAAGCGAGCTACACGGGGTTGGAAGAGATCCAGGTGCTCGTAACCCCGTACTCCCTGCCAAAGTTCAGGGGATATCTCCAAGACAAGATTCTTGAGCGTTCGCTGTCGACCAGCCACTGCAGTGCGATGATGAGCTCGGCTCGGAAAATGTTAGAGCGTGCAGTCCAGATCGAAGGACTAGGACTGACCAGTTTCGTTGGCGCTGCGGGGTTCGATGCTGAACGTGAAACTGACCAATACAAACCCTATCCCAAAGCTGTGCGAAACCGCATCTCGCAGGTCATTGAGCAAGAAATCGAGGAAACCAATCGCCTGGCCCAGCCTTATGTCCTAAGCCATGTTGGAGAAGACCCGTTGGACGATGATGGAAGAGTGCGCCGAGGCTTCAGTACGCTCAATAATGCCCGGTGGATTTTTGAAAACAAACTCGATTGCAAACCTTTGAGTTTCGAATCTGTAGATCGAGATGACCCTTACCAGCGGGGGTTCATGTCGATTATTTCGAGTTCGCCAATTTCGATTTTCGAAATCTATAAAAGCTGGGGTGTGCAGTATCAGGTTGATGGTCGAGCTATTGCTCCGTACATAGCTCGGCTTGCCCAAGTTACTGGTATGAACGCTGATTCATTGCTGGCACTTGAACTGGATGATTTTATCGAGCGTCATGATTTAACCGATCGCCCTTGCTTGCTCTATTGGAAGGAACGGTCAGAAGGCGCGAAGATACTTCATCTTGATATTTTCCATGCGGAAATATCCTGGCTAACAACCTCTCAAGGGCTAGCGGTCAAGCAGATTTTTGATGATGTGAGGTTTCTGACCCGTGATATTCGCCTGAACGCGCCCGTCGAAGCTCAGAATAAGCTCTTCATCTATCGGTCAAGCTCTCCCAGGAAATACGGTGTCGTGAATTCCTTTGAGAACTCTGGCCGTAACCAGCTCAATAAGACCCTGGATAAGTTCTCTCAGGATCACGGGCTGCTTGACGAAGATGGCAATCCTCTCAAGCTCTCACCGTCACGTTTCCGACCAAGTTTCGTAAGCGAGCTGATTGAGCGCGGTGTCTCTCCACGCGAGATTCAGGTGCTTCTGGGCCATAAGAGCCTAAGCACCACCATGGCCTATCTGGATCAGATGGACTTCAACCCCATGGCGCGCCGGATGCTAAATAAGGTTCTCCATGAAATGCAGCAGGACACTTTGGATGAAGCTCCAAAGCTCATTCCAACCAAGACCATCGAGTCCACGCCAGAGAGGATCCCGCTGCGTTCTGGCTTGGTGACCTGCATGAACGTGTTTGACCCACCAGATTTCATCAAAGCTTTGGCAAGCTACGACCCCAGCAAGCCCTGTACGCTGTTCAACAAGTGCCTTTCATGCAGCAACAGCATCATCACGGTGTCGCATCTGCCAGAGCTCTTTGCCATGCGGCGCGACTACCAACGGATGATTGAGGTCAACCGGGTGATTGATACTCCCTACGGAGCCGTCATCCTGGACAACCTCGATGTGCTCAGCAACATCCTTGACCCTGAGACTTCTGACTTTTCCGAGGAAGAGCTGACCAAGGCTGAGCGTCTCTCTGAAAACTTGCAGGTCAGTATTCTGGCCGAGGGAGTAACGCTATGAGCCACGCTCTGATCCCTGAACTCGCAGCTTACAAACAGTGGCGGACAGCTGCTCACACTCTCCTACTGGAGTTGCACAACAACGTTGCCGATCCGACCCCTGTGTCGCTGGAAGCGCTCTCTTGGTATCAGGCGCTGATGGCGCTGCCTGTCAGTAAGACATCCGTCCTGGGTGACCCAGTCTGGGACTTCAACGACGATCATCCGAATGCCGCTAGGAACGTCAAAGGAGCCAAGCTGCGGCTCAATTTTGAATCGTATCCATTGCTTAACCAGTCGGCGGCATTAGAGGTCAAGGTAGCCCTGTATTGCTGGCTTAAGATGCCGTCGGCACTGCGCACGTTTGCCTCGCCAAGAAACATCAAAGCCAATACTGCCATTTCATGCATTAAGGCGGGCTTGAGCTTCCTGGACACGATGTCTGGGCAGGCGCGGCAGCTCATGACGGATGAATTCTTTGAGGTTGGGTACCATGGTCTGACGTACTTCGACGCGGGTATGTATCGCGAGGCAGCACTCATTCATCCCTATGCTTTTGGCCCTAATCTCAAGAAGTTCTTCACCCTGCTCAGATCGCCATTTTTTCAAGAGCAGATTTTCGACGAGCCATTGCCTTACGTTGAGCTGGAGTCACTGGCTTGGGCTAAGGTGCTCAAGCACGTCCAGGATTCCGAGCGAACGTACCGGATTCTCCCGAACGACGTCTTCGAAAAGGCTTCTCGCGAGGCTTCGTTCGCAGTTGTCGATTTCCTAAGTACCCTCGGGGAGCCCGTAGATGACCTGGTAGCCCTGACCCGCCAAAACAACAGTGGCTACTCGCTAGCCAACGCTCAAGAGCTGTCGCGTTACAATTTCGAGTTGTATGTCGCGTTGAGGCTGCGGAGAAAAGGCTATGGCTCCGATGCGATGGCGGATGCTCTGTCCGCAGCGTTTGGTCACGTTCCACCAGCGTTCCAGTCCGGCTCTGGTCAACATGATTTCAAGGCGACCGAAACGTTGCTCAAACTCTCAGATTCTAAGCTGGACGATGATTTCCGTCGGTATATCAACTTTGTATCATACAGTGCGTGCTATCTCGTGGCGCAGTACACCGGCATGCGGCCCTCCGAGCTCTCTGAGATCCTGGTTGAGTCGTGCATGGAGCGAGAGAGCGATTACTGGTTGCTCATCAGCAACGTGATCAAACACCGGCAGGGCTTGGCCAAGCTATTCGATGACAAATGGATCGCCATTCCCGTCGTCCGTGATGCTATTCGAGCGGCCCGTCTCATCGCCAAGGTTAAGCAAAACCCTTACCTGTTCTCCAGCGTGGATACGGTTGCACAAGGGGCGGAACCAGCTTCTATGAAGTCACTAGGAATCGCCTATCAATTCAGTGCATTCTTCGAAGAGATCCTCACCGACGAACAGTTTGAAGTCCTCCAGTTCTCGCCCTACACGTTGCGGCACACCCTGGCGTACCAGATGGCCAGGGCTGAGCTTGGGCTCCCATTCATCTCTCACCAACTGAAGCACTTTGGCGACCTCATCGGTGGGGCGGGTCAGAACAAGGCGTTCAGTGCGGTGACGCTTGGGTACGGTGCGATCGCTGAGATCTTGTCCAAGGGTGGGCGCTCCTCTGGCAAAACGCCGACGCAAATGGCAGAGGAGGAGTACATCCAGAGCTACTGCGATCCTGACGGTAACTACGCCGGCCCCAACGCGGAGAGCCACAAGGCGCGGATGAAGAAGGTGTTCAGCGGGTACATGGCTGCTGGCTATACCAAGGAGCAGATCATCGCTCAGATGGCCAAGAAGCGCATGGCGATCATTAACGTGGGACAAGGCTTCTGCTACGGCAGTCAGCGCGAGGCATTTGATGAGTCCCTACCTTGCATCGGATCCCTGCGTTGCAATCCGAATCGCTGCAAAAACGCCGTGGTCACCAAGGTTCATGCCCCTAAATGGCGGGAGATCTATGTGCAGAACAACTTGGCATTGGGCTCTCCTAACTCTGCAGGTGTTGAGGATGAGTTGAGAGCGGCGATGGAGGAAGCCAAAGGCGTGCTGGAGCATCTGGGCGAGGAGGTCGAGGTATGACGGGCCAGGCGTTTGATGTCAAAAATAAGCTCGACTACGAAAAAAACACTGAGCTGCTGGCTCAAGGGATCCTACAAATCTCCTCCGACCCAAATTTGAAGCCAACGATGGCTGAGCTCAGCCGCATTACTGGCATTCATCGCAACACCATCCGCCAGCGAGATTTTCCGGCGGAGCGCCTTGAGGCGATCAAGGAGAGCCGCCGCGTTGCAGTGCTTGCTCAGAGGGTGAAGGCAGAGAAGAAACAGGATCCCAAGACGATTCTGCTGCAACGCCTTGAAAAGAGTCGATTGGAAGTGCTTTATTGGTTCAATAGGTATCAGGAATCTGAGAACTCTTGCGCCACGCTCGACAAGCGGTTAGTCACCGTCCGCGAGTCTAGGGATTACTACGTCCAGGTCGCAGATGAGCTGCGTCAGAAGATCAAACAGCAAGATACTGAAATTTTGAAATTGCGTGACGCGCTGGATTTGGTCAGCGCGAACCTTGAGGAACCTAAATGAAGATGTACCACGATTTGCTGGCCGACGTGCTGGAGAATGGCGTCGAGAAAGGCGATCGCACCGGCACAGGCACGCTGAGTGTCTTTGGTCGCCAATTCCGCCACAACCTTGAAGATGGCTTCCCGCTCCTCACCACCAAGAAGCTGCATTTCAAGAGCATCATCAACGAGATGATTTGGTTCCTGAACGGTGACACGAACACCAAATGGCTAAAGGAGCATGGTGTAAGTATCTGGAATGAGTGGGCGACTGAAGACGGTGACCTCGGCCCGATCTACGGCAAGCAGTGGACGGCCTGGCCTACCCAGGATGGCAAGACCATCAATCAGATCGACTACGTCGTTAATACGCTCAGAACGAACCCGAACAGTCGTCGCATCCTCTTCCACGGATGGAACGTCGAGTACCTTCCCGATGAGTCGGTGAGCCCACAAGAGAATGCAAGTAACGGGAAAATGGCTTTGCCGCCTTGCCACCTGTTGTACCAGTTTTATGTGGCAAATAATAAGTTGTCTGCGCATCTATATATTCGGTCTTCCGACCTACTGTTGGGCAATCCGTACAATCTAGCTGGTGTAAGTTTTTTAACACATATGCTTGCGCAGCAGTGTGATTTAGGGGTTGGGGAAGTTGTAGTTACTATGGGTGATGCGCATATTTACTTGAATCATATTGAGCAAGTAAAACTGCAGCTGACTCGTGAGCCTCGTCCTCTCCCGAAGTTGGTATTCAAGCGTAAGCCAGAGAGTATCTACGACTACAAATTCGAGGACTTTGAGATCGTAGGCTACGACCCACATCCTCATATTCCTGCTCCTGTATCGATCTGATCTGTAGGGGGATCGAGTCCGCCGTTACCAGCGCTTCAAGCGCTTGAGACCAGCTACCGGGCTCTTTCCCTCCTTCCTCAAACGCCAGCTTCTCGGGCGTAAGCTTGAGCACACCCATTAGGATTTCCACGAGATGGATCTGGTCGATACTCTGCGTAACAAAATTTCGGCACTGGGCGATGAGGAATGTGTTCCAGGGCTCAAGGCTGTGCTCCTCCACATAGAGACCGCGTTTGGTCATCTGTCGAGGGGGCAGGAGGATGGTGAGGATACCGCCTTCACAGATTCAATCTATCGTACCAACCAAGCATTCGAAGGCAGCATTAAGGAAGCGTATCGAGTTCTGGCCAACAAGGATCCTGGCCGAAAAAAACCGTACGAGATTGAGAACTACCTTGAAAAAAACGGTGTGTTCAAACCTCGGGTTCTGTCCCAGCTAACGACCTACCGCACAGAGTGGCGGAATCCATCCTCTCACGATTACAAACTGAATTTTGACGAGAGCGAGGCCTTCTTGGCCATCGTGTCCGTCTCCGCATTCTCATGTCTCTTGTTGGATCAGATCACTGAGCGCGTTGCTTACAATGCGGCTCAGGCGGAAGCAAAGCGTGAAATACAAGCTGCTATTGAGAGTATCAATGCTGCGAAGGAAGCTGGTCTTCTGGAATGGGTGGCGGAATTGTTTTTGCGTTTTTTGTCCCATTCTGAAGTGGATATGAAGTCAGGCCCAGCGCGTCGGCAAGCACAGTTCATCGGCGGTCTATCTGGGTATATGGCTACCGTTGCCCCTGAGCTTGTTGTCCAGACAAACGTTCCCTTAGGACGCATGAGTGCAGATTTTATAGTTGCTCATGGGGATGAGCAGGTCATGGTTGAAACCAAAGGCCGATACAGTTCAGAAACCTTTCGTTGGTCGTTAACGCAGTTGCACGAGCTTCTGAGGGCCCACAGAGGTGCCCTCACCAAAGGTCTGATCATTTTGGGTCTAAGTGGTGATATGAGGCAGTTACGACTTCCTTCTGCCTTGCCAGGGGTCGAAGTTATCGTTCTGATACCAGCGGATGCACGCGTGCCAGAGGATCTGATGACTCGTTTCTCGCAGGGCAGTCTGCTGTAGCTGGCCACTCACGATTCTCCGCATAGCCTGTGCACCTCTCCCTAGGGCTGCAGCGGATCAGTCAGGCAGATCCTTGTGTCAGTTGCGCCCACCGACAAACATCATGAGAGCCCTCCATGAATAACGTTGAGCTGATCCAACAAAAAGCTGAGTTGGTTTTTGGCAACAAAACGAAAGCAAATGACTGGCTGACTCAGCCCAAAGTCGCTCTGGGTGGTCAATCACCGATTGAGCTCGCCCGCAAAGAAGCTGGGTATCTATTGGCCAAGGATGCACTTGAGCGAATCGACCATGGATACACCGGCTAACAGGGTCAAGTGATGGGAAGAACATCAGATCGCAACAGTACGCGAGCTGATGGCCAACTCCGCAGGCATGCGTCAGTCGTTGAAAGCGAGCTTTTCAGCCAAATCAATCACCTGTTTTCGAGCGTATTTGTTCAAGCTGTGAAAGCACAGCAGCAGATGCGCCGTCTCGTCATCCTCGCAATAGAAATAGGGCACTGGCAGGTTCAGGACAGCAGCGATCTGCTTCACGATGCTTTCACCCGGCTGGTGAACGCCCTTTTCGTATTGAGACAAGCATGCAACTCAGTAGCCTATGTTCGTGCATGCACCTTTCTGTTGAGCAGCCCCGACCACAGCATTCCTTAGGGCTTCAGCTGTCGTGCCTGCCTTAGGGCGACCAATCTTGTCGAACTCGATCGGCCCGATGGCGAGGGGGGATCCTGGTGAAAGAACTCTAAGCAAAGGATCCTTATCAACATCTTTCGGCCAGGATGACATCTTGAAGATCTTCGCCTCCGAACAGACCATACGAAGAGGTGCGACCTCAGGCGATAGCGGATTCACTGGATCGAAACCATTGAAAGGAACCTCGTCTTCGTATACGAATGCGACGTACCAAGGACTTCGATGCGAAGCGTCGCTCGGCGCTGAATGCAGCTCGAACCGGATGGGTATGTCCGTGTCCTTCGGTAGTTGAACGAGCTCCGGAGTGTTTGAGTCCATGTAACCGAAATTTGTTTCCTGGGAAAGCACAACCCAAACTCTTCGTGCGTCACGAAGACCACTGTTTCTTAACGTGATGGTGACTGCGTACTCCTTCACCGTCTGATCTGAATAGAAGGTATCTGGCCTTTGCGAACTCAGAGACGTCTCCCCTGAAAGTACAGAAATCGAGGGGCGACCAAGCGCGATTTGATCGATATAGACTTTCTGGGCGAAGGCCTGAGAAGCCTTTGCAACACTGTTCGCGCTCTCCGCCGCTTCCCACGTGAACCAGGCCGCTACCGCCGAAGCCACCGTGGCAATGAACGTGAACCCTCCCAGAACGCCCACTTTGCAAGCAAGACGCCATACGGCCCGAAAAGAATCAAGAATCCCTTCCCACAGCAGCTGCAGATTCCACAAAATGTCCACCTGAACGCCCTACCAATTAGTCCCGTCACGGTATCGGCCAAGGGGGCATCGGCATGAGCTCAAGCACCCTTCCACGGGTTCGCTCCCCCAGGGAGTGAAAAATAACGGTTAACGACGCATTCTTCTGACGAACAATCCAAGGACTGGAACTGCATCATGATCAATCTCTACGCACACAAACTCTGGTCAATATTCAGAGAGCAGATCATTGCTCTTGATGGCGGGCTATGTGTTGACTGCGGAAGAGGCAAGGATGAGGTCGTTCTGCAGGTTCACCATAAGCACTACATCAAGGGCCGCAAGCCTTGGGAGTACGAAACACTCGATTGCGAAACGCTCTGCAGGGGCTGTCACGCCAGAGAGCACGGAGAAATCCAGCCAGACAGCGGGTGGGAGTATATCGGCGAGGAAGATCTGGGAGACTTGAGTGGAAACTGTGAACTGTGCGACAACGGCATCCGCTATGTTCACTACGTAATACATGAGCACTGGGAGCAGATGGGCGTCGGCACACATTGCTGCGACAACCTCACCGGAACGAAAGAGGCTACAGAAGGAAGGCGACGCCTGGGGCGATACAGGCGATTCATGTCCGCGACGAAATGGACTGGAGACAACAACTGTCTGAAAACCAAACATGGTGCCCTCACTGTCGCAGTTATCCCTGACCAGCAAAGCTTCCAGTTGATCATCAATCAGGCGCCAGGGCGAAAGAGATTCGCGAGCATGCTGGACGCGCAAAATTTTGCCTTCACTTTTATTGATAGCGGTGAAGCTGCGCAATTTGCCCAAAAAAAAAAGGCAGAAAACAAGAAACTTCGAGTCTAGCCCCCTGGATGGATGATCAGGTACACCCTGGCCAATCGTATAACGCGGATCAGAGCCGCTAGCCTCCCGCTTTCGCTCACAGACAAGTGCCCTGCACCTGCCGTCCTCGATAGCGTGCAAGTAGGCATCTAGAGGTACTTGCCTAACACTGCTCCGCCCAACGACAGCACCTCAGCCACTTGCTCAAACAAGCTGACCGGTAGGCAGTAGTCCACGAAGCCGTGATCCACTGTATCTGCCAAAGCTAGATTTAAGGTCTTCAACGTATGATGTCGACGCCGCCCATGAACTGCTTAAGAACAGCCGGCACGCGGATCGAACCGTCAGCCTGCTGATAGTTCTCCAGTACCGCCACCAGCGTACGACCGACTGCCAACCCGGAACCGTTCAAGGTGTGCACCAGTTCCGGCTTGCCGGTTTCCGGGTTGCGCCAACGCGTTTGCATGCGGCGGGCCTGGAAGTCGCCACAGTTGGAGCACGAGGAGATTTTGCGGTATTGTCCTGGCTCGGAATCCATACTTCCAGGTCATAACTCTTGAACGCGCTGAAGCCCAGGTCGCCGGTGCACAGCGCCAGGATGCGGTAAGGCAGGCCCAGCAGCTGCAGGACTCTCTCTGCGTTGGCAGTTAGGCTTTCCAGCGCTTCCATCGACGTCGACGGCTCGACGATCTGTACCATCTCGACCTTGTCGAACTGGTGCAGGCGGAGCATGCCACGGGTGTCGCGACCCGACGCGCCGGCTTCGCTGCGGAAACACGGGGTATGGGCAACAAACTTGAGGGGCAGTTGTTCTGCATCGAGAATCTGCCCCGCCGCCAGGTTGGTCAATGGGACTTCGGAGGTAGGGATCAGGTACAGATCGGCTTCGCCGTCGCGCCCGATCTTGAACAGGTCTTCCTCGAACTTCGGCAGTTGACCGGTACCTTGCAGCGCCGATGCCCGCACCAGGTACGGGGTGTAGGTCTCTTCGTAGCCGTGCTCGCTGGTGTGTAGGTTGATCATGAACTGCGCCAGGGCGCGGTGCAAACGGGCAATCGGGCCGCGCAGCAGAGTGAAGCGCGCACCGGATAGCTTGGCGGCGGTTTCGAAGTCCACCCAACCGAACTTCTCGCCAAGTGCGACTTGGCCCTTGATCTCAAAATCAAAGATTCGTGGAGCACCCCAGCGGCGTACTTCGACGTTATCGTCTTCGTCTTTGCCGAACGGCACGGACTCGTGCGGCAGGTTGGGAATACTCAGTAGGATCGCCTCCAGCTCGGCTTGGATCTTGTCCAACACAGCCTTGTTCTCGTTCAGCTGGCTGCCCGTGTTCTCGACACTGGCCATCAGCGGTGCGATGTCTTCGCCGCGTTGCTTGGCCTGACCAATACTCTTGGAAATCGCGTTACGCTCAGCCTGCAGTGCTTCGGTGCGGGTCTGGAAGGTCTTGCGCTGTTCCTCCAGCGCTTCGATGCGCGCAACATCTAGGATGAAATCACGGGAGGCCAAGCGATCCGCCACTTCCTGAGTATGACCGCGTAGTAACAGCTTGGGATCGAGCATAGGAATATCTCGCAGTGTTGGAATATGTCGCTTCGCATAGGGCTGGGTTGATCGATGATTCGAACTTGATCTGAAACCGAGATCAGTTGCCCAGAGGCAATCCTAATTTAATCAAGGCATCCATCCCCGTGGTGTCATGGATGTGTGCGTAATGCTGTGGCGTCCAAGTCGCAATTTCCGCCCGGAACACCTCCATAGATTTAAAAGGCATGGTGGCCGTGGCATCGAGCATTCCGACGCGTTTGTTGCTCCACCGATCGACGTCGTCCAAGCGAAGAAAGTAGGCGTTGATACCTGGCGCATAAACCATTTCGGCGCGAGCGCTCAGGCATAAAAACTCCTTCAGAAGTTGTAGAGCGGCCCCCGTCCCCAAACAGCCTCAACCGCTGGTATGTAGTGGCTGGCACACAAGGGGAGCTCGTTGCGTGGATCAAACATTCACAATATCCGAAGTGAGTAATGGGGAAGACTCTGGAGAGTGTTCGCGAACGAGGAAGGCAGTTACGATCAGCGTGCCTTACTGTATGCATTTAGCGCTTGAAAAGCCGGCAAGCTCACATGCTTGCGAAAGCCTCTGCCGGACAAGATGTAAAGGGCGTCTTCGCTTTCAAAAAAACATCCGTGGAGGTCTTTTTGAAATCCAGTGATGAACCTGTCGCGTGCTGCAATTCGCCCTTCGCTGTCGAATACTGCTTCGTGGACAAGCAGAACTGAAGGTTGCAGGCCTCGTTTTCTGACGTCCCTCTCTTCAGTTTCAGGGAGCAAGATGTCTAGGAGCATCCAGTTTCGAACGATGCAAAATGGTTGGCCATCGAACTCCTCGCGTGCCAGTCTGATCAGCTCGTCATCCTCTAATCGCGATCCCCCTATCATCCTTGCCGGGCCATACAACACATCTTCAATCAATTCGGTTTGCACACTGCTGCCTAGTTCTTTGAAAATTTTAATGCTGCACGAAAGGCTTCCAGACATCTGCTGGCCTTGCGTCGTGAGTATTGTTTTAGCTTCGCCTGAAGATTGGAAACCTAAGCTTCGTCAATGAATTATGTTGAACGCGGGCAAGGCACCATTTTCATACCACCAGTGACAAATCAAGTATCGGCTCCCGCTGAACGTCTCACAGAGCTGATACCCCTTAACCTGGAACACTCTTTCGAGCTTGGAACTACGGATCGTTTTACCATCCGCAAACCGCCCTCGCGTTTCTGAAAAAAACACTCCAATCACGCAGGGAGGTTGAAACTCGGCGCAACATAGATACCCACTAATCGGCACACCGAAATCGATTTTCTTTGCGTCCCGCACACATTGTGGAAGCCCCATTCCCCTACCTTTTTTGCCTGCAAACGCCACCGAAGGCGACATCAGTGAACTCGGTCAAAACGGTCTAAAGCGCCATTTTCATGCAGCCAATGAGCAACGACGAAAATCCCGCCATCGATTATCGTGAAAAGGTCGTAGCCTGCACGCCGACACCGGTTGATGACCGGCAGAGCATGGATGGGCAGACCTTCCGGGTACTTTTTTGCCGGGTCGAAAAACAACAGACCTGTGATTTTTGGAGGTCGCTCCAAGGCGCAGAGCAAGTACCCGGCAACATCCGGATCAGTAATGGCTTCACGTGCTCTCTCAATGACTCTTGGATATCTGTGAAAGTGGAGATCCGAAAGTCCGGCACCATAAGTCTTTATCCAGTACATCCTGGCTACCTTCCTTAAATGGGTCAGATTTCAATCGTGAAATCCGGAATGAATCCTGTGTCTTCCCGTGGATAACCTCTTGGATTTGAAATAAACCGGCACCCATCCAGCTCGACATCAACAGCGCGATGCGTATGCCCAAAGATCCAAACGTCCACCTGTGGCAGAAGCGAGTGCCATCGATTTGTGTAAGCCGCGCTGAGATCACCTTCATGCTTGTCTCCCTCAACTTCCGGGATCGGACAATGGTGCGTAACAACGACCGTTGAACCTTCAAACGGCTTAGCGAGTTCATCGCTCAGGAAGTCATACGCAACCCGGTTTCGCTCAATCACGTCATTAGGGCGTAGTCGGCGAAAGCTCTCCTCCGCTCTGATCACCTGGAAGTCATTCATCCATTGGCCACACGTCTTCGTCGCTGCCACAACATCTCCGGTGGATGAGAAATCCGTCCACCCCGTTGTGGCCAGGAAGCGCGTTTGGTTGCAAACAAAAACCTGGTTTTCCAGGACGTGAATATGCGGTGAAGCGGCCTCTCGCATTTTGCGTAGCGTGTGGTCGATGTGGCCTTTGTAAAACTCGTGGTTGCCGGCGCAATAAATGACGGGCTGGCTGAACACCTCGTTTGCCCAGCTAACGCCTCTCACCTGGGTGTCGATGTCGCCCGCCAAAATGACCAGGTCGGCGTCAGTCGAGGGCGGTTCAAATGGGGCGAACTCGTTGTGCAGGTCTGAGTAAACTCGAATCCTCATGGGCTCGCTCGATCTCGATTTAAACCTATATTGATTAGACCCTAGGCACAGCTTCACGCGTGGTGAGTGCGACCTGCCTTCCTGACGGAGCAGATGCGCAGGGTTAAAAAGCCAGAAGTTCCGATACTAGCACTAAATTGCATTTATCGGAACGGCTGCGATGTGGCCCCATCCTTGTCTTTTGGGACGAACATGTCGCTCACTAAACAGCTTGCCGCAGCGATCAGAGTGATTCGCAGGCAACGTGGACTCGGGTATGAGGATCTGGCCGACGTCAGCGTGCAACGCCATATCAGTGCGTTGGAGCAGGGCAGTGCCAACCCCAGCCTTGGCAAGCTGATGAGTCTTGCCGCCGCTTTAGACTTTGATCCCGTGGCTCTATTGGCGATATGCGTTGCCTTGCGAGATGGCAATACTCCCGATCAAGCACTCGAACGCGCCCATGCCCAACTGAGTGACTTCAAACACTTGGGAGGTATCAAGCAGCTGGAGAGCGAATATGCCGGAAGCGAACTGGTCAAGCGCCGCTCTGGGAAACCGACCAATAACGAAAATGCTGACGCGGTCAAAAAATTAAAATCTGAAGGGTTAAGCCAAGCAGAAACCTGCCGGATTCTTGGATTATCGAAATCAACAGTGCATCGCTACTGGCAAAAATGATTGAATGATTTGAGGCGCTACCGAACTATCTTTACGGCGTTAGATAAACGCAAAGATGTAAGCATGATCGAATACGGGGCGCGCTGGAGGTCTGCCAAGATCGACATCGGCACTCGATGATCACCGCCGGAGCTCACGCTTAACGGACACTCAAGCTGCTGGAGAAACAAGCCCGAGCTCAATCAGCGCCTTCACTTCCTCCGCCTCTACAACCCTAGAGATATCCGATGGTGTCCAAGTCGAAATCTCTTGCCTAAAAATTTCGCTTGAGCGAAAAGGCATCGTCGACACCGCATCGAGCATTCCAGCTTTTTTGTTCTCAAAGCGATCGACGTCGTCTAGCTGTAGGAAATAGCATTCCGCATATGCAGAGTAGGCGAGCCCAGCAGACGGACGAAGATGCAGACGCTCGCGCAGCAACTCCAGGGCAAAGCCTGCGCCCCGGACAGCTTCAATTACAGTGATCAAGCGATTTGGACACAGCGGTAAATCATGTCGAGCTGCTCCTTGGATGAGCTCACTCGACGACTGGCGCTCATCGCGATCGATCTCGTCTACCCCAGGCTCTTCCATACTTCACCTCGGCCTTTGAACCATCATGACCTGAGGTGCTAGAGAGGTAAATCCCCCCGCGAAACCGGACAACCCTGCAGAGATGCCTTCTTTCCAATACCTAGGGATACAGCATGAAAGCGTTGCCTTCATGCCACTGGCTAGGATCGATATCCGTGATATCTAGCCCGTAGGTACGTAGCAGCCAGCGTGTTTGCTGGCCGTGATCACTTCCAGGCTCACTGCGACCGTGAAGCGCGATCCGATTGTTTACGAGGGCGATATCACCTGGTTGCAGAGCTACAGCGATCGCACAGTCAGCACATGCGTGCTTCAAGGCGTCCATTGCCTCCTGCGCGGATTTGTGGCCAATGTCAGCAATCTGCGTAGTGCTGTGGCTGAACCGGATCCACCAGCTCCCATTCATTTGGAATAGAAGCTGCGCATCATCGACATCAAGTTCGTCGCCCAGGATGTCTACCATTCCATCACGGAAGGTCAGTTGCGAACCAATGATGTACTGGGGCTTCTGGAGCTCTTCGATATGCTCTTGGCTCAATCGCGCCATGAGGTGGTCGAGGGGCATCACCGTAGTCGGAACTTGCTTCGGGTTACGCAGTGCCGACAAGCACACGAAGTCTGGAGACGGTGCAATGCGGTCATTCAGAGGGTCGCGGTACCCCCGCAACGGGAAGGTCACGCCATCCGTGTGCCCGCTCATCTTGTCCGCCGATTTGACTGTGAATTTACCTCGGCCAGGCGGGAACACCACCAAGTTCACGAACAGGTCGCCTCCGTTCTCGGAGCCGTAGGAAACTGTGGCGGAATTGATAGCCGCAAGGCATGCGATCGCAGTAACTCGGGCAAGGACTGTTCCTTCTGCTTCGGGCACCGGGCAAAAATCAATAGGGGTGTCGGGTAGGTCGCCTGGCTGGAAAATAGCCTCCAGCGTCAGGCAAGGCTGTGCCCACGCAAAGGCTTGCACCTCTGCACAACTGCTCCCCCGGCTTTTGAGCTCGCGTTCGATCGCAGGCTGCAGCTCACGCCCCAGATCGCCTGGGCGCGCCAGGTACTCAAGCACTTGCTCATAGGTCACGTTCGCTCGCCATTCGCTGACTGCGACACGCACTGCTTCTGAAAAGATTGCCTGGATCAATTGTGTCCCTACACGCGCGAGTGATATAAAAGTGATGTACGTCAGCGTGATTATCACGCACGATCCCACCAGCGACCAAATCCGTCTATGAAAATGCCCAAGCTTCAGCCTGCCGATTATCTCCAAGGGTGCGCTAGTTTCCTAGCCTGCCTTAAGCCATTCATGCACTTGCGGGAGACCTCCCAGGGCATTGAGTGTGAGATGACTCTGGCTAATGGCCGGCCTGTGGTGGTCACTGGCAAGGACGAGCCGCATCTGCTGCTTGGCTTGATGTCCGTACTCGTCGAACTGATTCCTCAAGTTCCCGCTGACGAACGGTCAGCGATGGCACCTGTCTCACGCACAGCGCCTGCTGATAAGCAGACTTTGGAGACGACCATGCAACCTACCGCTATTACCAAAAACACCAATGAACGAACCCAAGCTGCCCGCTTGCAAATTGGTTTAACTACCAAGGTCTCGCTTCACCAGTTGGTAAGGGGCGTAGCAAAACGCCGTGGGGTATCGCTATCGATCGCTGCGCGTGATCTGTTGCAGGATGGGTTGACTCGATTCGACAAGGAATCAAGGATAGTAGACCCGTCGGAGCTGCTGACTGATTACGAGCGCACTGCCAATGATTACGAAGGCGCGGATTCGGAAAGTTGGATTATCCGGGCTGACAGACGGCTGGTGATGAGAACGCGTTTACGCGCAGGCGAGTATGAGCGCTCGTTGTCTTCCTTTACCAACTTCCTTCTCGCCGACGCGTTGATCCATTGCCCTCACGCTGCCGCTGTGCGTGAGGCGATGACTAGTTCGAATACCAGTGATGAGGCTGTCGTAGAGGCTATCAGGGCGATCGAGCAGACCAGTGGGGTCAAAGCTCGTGCTCTCGCTCCTCAGATCGATCTAGGTGAGCAACGCGGCCTGACCAACATGATCCTTGGTGGTTCGGTACTGGCACCTGCGCGAGTCCTGGCGAAGCTGGCCGCCGCTTTGAAGATGCCTCTGGACGTTTTGTCGGTAGCCTTAGAGCGTCGGTTCGCCACCCAATGCGTTCCAGCTTTTAAAGCGACTGATGGAAAACCAACCGTGCAAGCGGAACGCAAGGCTTGGAGTGTTGCAGTCAAAGAGCTTCAGCTACCAGCTGAGGAGCAACAGCGTCTCCTGAATCTAGAGGGCTAAGTGTGAATCCATTCGACCGGGCACGTCGGCAAGCATTCGAAACCCGAGAAGCCCTGGTCGGATTGGCCGACTCTCTAGGTGGGGTCAGATCCTCTGAGCTACTGGCTCATGTTGAGGACACGCTCGAAATCGCAATCGAGCGGTTGCCTTTCGGGCACCCAGAGCTGGGTGGCGGCAGCGGGGTGCTCAAGCGAGAAATTCAAACCATCTACATCCGCAACGACGTTTCTCCAGGAGAAACCGCCTATCTCATCGCCCATGAGTTGGGCCATTGGTACCTCGACGGCGATCGCCCTGCACAGACTGTTGCTCATCTGACTAGCATGACGGATTCCTACGGGAGTCAGGCTACAGTGGCGGTGGAAGCATACGGTGCTCGTGAGCGCTTGGAGCTTCAAGCCAACGTATTTGCCCGTGAGCTGCTGCTGCCACGTGGCGTCGCAAGCCACCTGTTCCATAATGGTAATGGTGCTAAGGCCATCGCGGTCACTCTGGAGGTACCGCTGGAGATCGTTCGTCTTCAGCTGTTCGACGGCATTTTGCTCCCAATATTGCCTCCCGCTCCACCTCCGCCTCTGCCGCTTATGACGCAGGGGCAGCACGATGCCGCTACCGCGTCCGAAACCTTCGTCAACGTTGTTGCCGGGCCGGGTACTGGTAAAACGACAACACTGATCCATCGCATAAAACACTTGGTAGAGCGCGGTATCCCTCCTAGTCAAATCTTGGTGCTTACTTTCACGAACAAGGCAGCTCATGAATTGGTGGAGCGCCTGAAGGTATCTGGCATCGCCGGAGCCGCCGACGTGTGGGCCGGAACTTTCCATGCATTCGGGCTCGAATTCCTTCGCAAATACCATCAGATTTTCGGCCTGGAGTCCGACGTTCGGCTCGCAGATCCGCTGATGCAAGTTCGCCTGATGGTGAGCACGCTGCCCAAGGTGCGGCTCAAGTATTACCTGAGGCTACAGAACCCGTACGATTGGTTACCTGGCGTTCTGGGCCATATCAAACGACTCAAGGAAGAATGCCTCACCGTTGCCGACTACCGAGCACGTCTGGCTGCACTGCCGCCCTGCGAGCCGGATGTAGCCAATGAGCGCGAAGACATCGCCACACTTTTTGAAGCCTACGAAACAGCAATGCGGGCTGAGCATTTAGTCGACTACGTTGACCTCATTGCCCTCCCTGCATCCCAGGCCAAGCGGGATCGCACGAGCGTTGCTCAGTACATCGACCATTTCTCGCACGTGCTCGTGGATGAGTATCAGGATGTCACCGAGGTAATGGTCGACCTCCTTCGTCAATTGGCTCTCAATGCTCAATCATTCTGGGTCGTTGGCGACGTGCGCCAAGCCATCCACCATTGGCGAGGCGCATCGATCCGTAGCTTGATGCACTTCGACGCCACGTTTTTGAGCACCATTCCAGGAGCAACGGTGCGCCGTTACGCTCTCGACCTGAACCGGCGAAGCACCCCTGAGATCCTGGAGTTATTTTCCTGCGCAGGCATCCATCATGCACTGAGTGACCGGATGCCTCTGGAGCCAGTCACGGCGTATCGTCCCTCAATCGGGGTCATACCTACCCTGTATGAATGCGACTCCAAGCTTTCCCAAGCCGTCACGATCGCTCAGCGCATTGATGGGCTGGTGCAGAGGGGTGTCCCGTACAGGGATCAAGTCGTGATCAGCCGTAAATCGGCAAACGTTGAACAAATTGTTGAAGCGCTTGAAAACCTGAATGTGCCAGTGCTGCACATCGGCGATGTCTGCCAGCGCCCTGAGATAAAGAAGCTGCTGTGCCTGATGGAACTGCTGTGTATGCGACAGCCGCGGTCTTTGGTCGGGCTGATCTCTGAGCCAGCGTTTCGGATGCCACCCCAAGACATTGAGCACCTCATATTCCTGACCCGCAAAGGCGCGGGATTGAGCATGCAGCGAGGCCGGTGGCTATGGCTACCTACGCCAGGCCTCTCGCCCGCTGGCCAGCAAGCCAAGTCAAATTTGGCGTTGCTGTTGAGAGGGCTCAAGCGGAATTCACGGCCTTGGGATTTTGTCTCCAAAGTATTGCTCGATCAGCGCTACGGTCTTCCAAACCCTGCTGATCAGACCATACAGGCTCATACCCAGCGCTTGGCAACATGGCTGTTCGTCTACGCCGTACGCAATGGTGACGGAGATATCCGCCAGGCACGGCTTTCCCAGTTCCTGCTTCGTGAGGAGCTACGCCGCAGGATCGGAGAAAAGCTAGGGGATCGTGGTTTACCGCCTGAAGCGCGAGTCCTGGATGCAGTGAGCGTCATGACTGTGCATTCCAGCAAGGGGCTTGAATACCCTGCAATTCACGTCACCGACGTTGACGACGCGTCCTACGGCGCCGATCGGCCCTTTGCATACGATGTGCGGGGGTTGGATCTCATCCCCCCGGAGGTGCTGAATAGCACCGGAAAAGAGTTCATGTTCGAAGAACGGGTGGAGCGCAATAACCTGCTCTACGTCGCCCTGTCTCGGGCCCGTGATTACCTGTATCTCTATGAGATCAGCGGGTGGCCACGTCCAGTTCCGCTCAATCGCGCTGCTGCCACGAGTCTGGTTAAGCGCTCGGGGGTGAAGGTACCGCCCGCACCCATCATACCGCTGCCGTTGGCTAGCAGCACCGTGGTACCCACTGTGAGCTATGAGGCGTTCCAGGCCTACATGAGCTGTCCCCTCCAGTACCACTATCGCTATGAGCTAGCGCTCACTGCCGAGCAGGAAATCGACGTCTCGATCCGTGCTCGCTGGGCGATTATGGACATGCTGTTGACCGTGGCGAGGGACGGCACTGACCCCAACACGGCATTTCAAGCCGCATGGGCGTTACACGGTCTACCAGATAGGACAGAAGATCCTGGCTTGATGGATGATGCGATTGCCGCCGCCAAGCGCGGGCTGGTAGTGGTTAACAGCGTCGGCGGCGCCGTCGAAGAAGGGATGGTTTCCGAAGTCAACGGGGTGCGCATTGAGCTCCCTTGGATGATCGCCGATAAAGGGCAGCTGCACTGGATTCGAGCTCAGACGGGGATCCAGTACACCCTCAGTCACCTACGGCCCATGATGCTGGATATCAATGGGTCTCGAAGGCCGAGTGCGAAGATCTATTCCATTATCACTGACCAGCACGTGATGGATGGGCCTTCCAGGCAGGTCGCAAGCACGTCCGTATACAAGATGGCTCAACGTTTTGCCGCAGGTGATCGATCTGCTTCCAGAGGACGGCATTGTGGGCGCTGCGCGTATCTGAGCATCTGTGCCCATATCCCCTGATTGACCTCCGTGGCCCCGGTCTTGAGTGGCTGGCTTGAATACGCTGCTCTCCTGTTTACCTGGCAATAGGATGACGATGTGATAGGCAACATTTTCAACGTTTTTTCTCGAAGGAAGGAAAACCAGTCTGTGGTTAGAAAACCACTTACAGAGGGATTCAGGCGTCGGACGCTCATGTTGCTACGCGACGCAAATGGTGGAAGCCTGTATGAAACCCTTGAGTTTCTTCACGGGAAACTGGCCTATTTGGTTGGGCGAGTTCCGCTGACTCAGACCAAGGTTGACTCCATTGTGGAGGACGCCATGGAGTTCCTGCGTACGTGCAGTGACGCCCATTTTCTCGATGCTGTTGAATACATTGTCCATTCAGACGCACACCGTTGCTTGGGCGGCCAGCAAGAGAAGGTCGTGGATAGGCTCAACGAATTTTTGAATGTTGACGATCTGCCTTATTTCATCACCAAGCAGATTTGGGAACCATGGCAGAGTGACGACTTTCGCGGCCAATCCATTCGGTTGCTCGAAGAGTCCAAGGTGATTCTGAAAGACAGCCAGGTTATTCATGAAACAGCGATCGAGCCTGCTCTTCAGTTGCTTCGGCAGCCCGCCTTCCGCCATGCCAATACTGAATTCATGGCTGCGCTAGAGGACTACAGACACCAGAAATTTGGAGACTGTGTCACCAAGTGCAACTCCAGTTACGAAAGCGTGATGAAGGTGATCTGTGGTCAGAAGGGCTTCGGGTATACCCAAGGCGACACCACCTCGAAGCTCTTGCGAACGATCATGGGGCAGACTCAAATGGATAGCTTCTGGGAGTCGCCACTGCTGATCGTGGGCACTCTCCGTAACAAGCTTGGCTCTGCCCATGGAGCAGGAGAAAAGGCGAAGGTGGTGCCTGAGCATGTGGCAAAGTACGCGCTCAACGTGACAGCTTCCGCCATGGTGTTCCTAAATGACCAGGCTTATAAATAAAATCTGATTTTTCCAATACTCAAACCCAAAATATCACTTGCACAAAGGATTGTTATGCAAAGCTATAAAGATACGGTTGAGAATTACATCAAGCGGCAGATCTTCTCGAAAACTGGTGAAGCGTTTCTCGACCTTTCGATTCAAGAAGATGTAATCTATTCTGAGTTCGATTTTCTCGGTCGAATGCTGTGTCAGAAGTATGTAGAGGGAAATTCGAGCTTCTATCTATTAGATAGCGCACAAGTCCAAGCTGCAGCTATTCACGGTCATCAGGCGGTTTTAGTTTGTAATGGCATGCTTGATCTGATATTTCGCACCTCCGCTATGATGGTGGGAGCAGAGCGGCGTCAGAAATCCCCAGAGGATGAATTCTACGAGCCCTGGATAAACAATCTCAGCTACTGGTTTAAGAACGCTGAATTCGATTGGTCAGATGAAAGGTATTGGTGGCTTCATCAGGACGACTACAGGAAAGCTTTCGAAATGCTTGCCGAAGGCATATTTGTATTCCTTGTGCTGCATGAAATAGGACATCTCCATAATTTGCACGGGGACAGACGAGCCGGGAATTCAAAATCTGCACCTCCTTCCTCGTCATCAAGCACTGATGAAATCTTTGTGCACGAGGCACTGAGTGGAGGTGAGGCGATGAGTGAGGCCGATAGGCTGGCTGCACACACTCGTGAGATCATTGCAGATACTTACGCATTTCAGTTCATGCTTGTCGAGCTCAGAGAAAGCTTGCTTCCGAAGTCGGAATATATTGGCTATGACGAAGGAGCACTCCGCTCAGTGCATTTCGGCGTATGTATTTATATGGTGGCTTCCTTGTTCTGGGCGCTTAGCTCCCAGCGGCCAATGCGGAATGATACCCAGGAAGATGATTACCCCTCTCATCTTTTTAGACTGCAAAGCATTGAGACCGCCTCTCTTGAAAATCAATTGGCTGGTGGTAATAAAGAAACTTATGACGGTATAGCGCTCGGAATACAAACTTACACCAAAAAGTTAATTTGTGCTGCTGGCGATGAGGGCTTTGTTTCTTGGCGTATGACAGCTAATCTCCCAGCTAACCACGAGCACTATCAGAAGATTTGTGAAATGACGGATGAGTGGTCAAATATTAAATTTGGTGTGCGCAACGAGGACTGGCTGCGCTGGCCGTTCTGAAGTCTCGTGCAGATAAGCCTAAATACCCTCACGTTATGATGGCATCACAAACGGCTACCCTCTGAGGTGAGGCATGTGCGGAAAGTTGCCAGTGGCTTTGGCCCGAGATGAGGCGGTAGCTAGGCCTATTACACAAGGAAAGTTGTGGTTATGACGTACATTAACTTGCCCAGTGATCAGCAAGCTGCAATCAGCGACGTCGATGAGACAGTGCTTCGGGCGGCAGTACGCAAGTGCCTGGATGAAGAGCGCATAGGGCCGATTCATGGCCTTGGTCTCAGTGACTGTGGGCCTTACGTGGCTACCAAGCTACACGGGTTCCAACAAGCGATCGCTGAGTACAGCAAGGCCAAGGCCCATGCCAAGCGCGAACGCACTCGGCAGGATGCGCTGTACGCCGGCAATGACCTCATTCACGCGGTGCAGCAAATGAAAGGGCGGCTCGAAACTGAGCGCCAAGAGGGGGAGCTGTTCTTCATTGATGATCAGATCAGGCCGCCTTTTCTTCTCAGCAAGCGGCTTTCAGTGCAAGTGCCGTTTCGCTGGCGTGTGTCACCGTCTGCGGACTGGAAGCACGGGCAACTGACTTTCGTTTACGATTTCTCCCCTCAGCCCAGCTACACCCAGCTACCGCCCAAGCGCAAACCCAGCGCCGCCCAGGTTGCGAGGGATCTCGAAGATTGTCTGTACCGAGAATGGGAGCGCTTGAAGGCTCAGGCGCTCTTCTCTATGAGGGAGTTCTTCCGCGATGGTGGCGACGGTGATGACGTGCCTGATGTGTTCGCGGTGAGGCCTAGTCCCTATGGGGGAGGCCTAAATAACTTCAGCTGCAATTTTTGGCAGCCCGAGAGGCCGGCCCCATAAACCCGGCAAGCCATCAGCTTCGGTGCCGATGGCTGGTGCAAGTGATCGTCCGCTCACCACGTCTGCGCGATCGTCCCCTGCCTTGCGAAGCGCACGCCATTACGGACTGAGGTCGGCCAAGGGTAAGCTAGTAAAGCTAGGAAACCCTGGCCCAAGCTAACATCTGCCGCATACCCCTCAACCTTGTGCAAGGCAGGTAGCAGCAGGTGCCAGCCCTGTAGTGGCCGACGACCGGAAGCTTTTTTAGCGTGAGAAGCCTCAACTGTCTGTCGTATACGTCCGGCCAACACACCTTCCTGACCCCGACACCAAAGGGGATGGTGTCTCCTATGAACCCGTACCTCTTGGGTGTTGCAACGATTCTCTATGGATATGAGTAGGGAGTGGGGTTAAGCTCGGGCGGACATGAATACGCCAAGGAATAAGCGATGCTGCTCGGGCTCAATCTTCTAAAGAAAACCAAGGACGAATTTCTCACAGATCTTGCCAATCTGGCCAAAGCGAAAGACACCCTTATATTCATCGATACCAACATCCTGTCATACCTGTTCAAGCTCCACTCCGCTGCGAGGCAAGAGTTTTTTGACTGGGCGGTGGTGGCGATTAGCGAGCAGCGCCTTTATCTACCAGCGTGGTGCGCAGGTGAATATCTGGCAAGAGTTAGAGAGAACCTGCTTCACACTTACACCCCAAAAAGTAAGGGTGACGACCAGCCGAGGAAGGCCCTTGAGGCGATGCTCGATACTGCCTCACTGTTCGTAGATGACGCAGTACTCAGATCTACCACCTATTCCGGCAGCCGAACCGAATATTTAGCGGGCTTCCGGGAAGCCATAGACGGCCTCAAGCAATACACTCAGGCGTTCAAGCACCAATTTGACCCGGACAAAATCCACGCTGAAATTGAGGAGCATCTGGGGCCGGCTGTGCTTGAATCACCCATTGCCAAACTCTGCGACCGAGCGGCCAAAGAAGGGCCTTCACGGATTGAGCATCGGTTGCCTCCTGGCTTTCGGGATGAAGCGAAACCTGAAAACCGCTTAGGCGATTTGATCATTTGGTTGGAGATTCTTGAATATAGCCTTGTGCGAAAAAATGACTTTTCTCACGTGCTCTTTTTGACTAATGATGAGAAGTCGGACTGGGTATACGTGCCGGCAAAACGACTTGATATAACGCGCACCGGGCTAAAACCGATTCCAAACAATAATCCTAATCTGAAGATTATCGATCCTCGTCTGGTTTCTGAATTCAAACAGACGATCGGCCATCCGCATGTCTCAATTTGCACCCTATCTACCTTGGTGCAGGGCCTATCCAAAACTGACCCTACGACTGTCGCCCAGCTCGCCGCTGCGATCCAGATCGAATTGGTAGCAAGCGAAGGGCTAGCGGCTGAAATAAATACGTCCGTGCTGGAACAGCCAAATGCAGAAGTGGAAATCGAACCTGTACCGGCTCCCGAACCTGCACCGGTTCCGGTTCCCGAAGCAGTACCTGAAGTTGATCCTCTAGCGGAACAAGCAGCCGGTGATCATGGGATCGACGCAGCTAACATTGTGCCTAATGTTGCCCCAGAGCAGCCTGTCCAGGTAGACCCAGCCGTCCATGCGGCTCCCGACCCTGGAGATGAGATAGCAGGCGCCATCCAGTTGGAAGGATACCGAGATTCAACCTATCAGGCGGATGCCCCTGGTGAGCTCAACGACATAATCAGCTCTCTCCAATCACACAATTGGTATGTTCAGAATCCCGCTATAGAAAAGTTGAGAACGATCATCCACGAAGAGTTCCCCCCCACTTCTTGGTTTGTTTTAGGTCGCAATATCTATCAGGCCGCGTGTGGGAACGCACAGAAGGCTATGGATTTCATATCTAACCTGGATACTCGCCTTAAATGGTTCCCTCACCCCATCTCGAAATACGTCCTAGCAGGTATTGTTTTCGAAATTTATTTCGACAGCAAAGGCGCGCTGCGCGATTCGCCAAAAGCTGGCTACTTAGCCAAACCGTTATCCCTACTCGCCAAAGCTGACTATCCGGATGTGCGCGCATTTATCAGATCAAAGCTGGAGCTCGCTGGTGCGCACCTCTTCTTCTCCCCTGGTGACGACCAACAGCGTACGGTGGCCGTTCAGTCGGAACCAGTCGAAACTGAAGACGTTCTCGACGCCGGTAAGCGAAGACAATTGAGCTCGATTACCCTCGATGGGCGCCAAATTCTGGTGGATGCGCCGCCAGACGAGGATCGCTGGTCGACCCGCTATAGGATGACCTATAGCAGTACAGATATTCTGGAGGACATCTCCACCAGCCTGTCGATTCCTCGCTGGGCGCTCACCTTGGTACTGAACCCGGAAGTCGATGCCAACGTTCGATTCGTCCTCCCCGAGGATCGTTGGTTTAGACCTGGCATCGTGCTGGGAGCAGATGGCGCGGATAGAGCGGCTCAAGCCAACGACTGATCTTTCGGCTGTATTGGCTCAGCCGTTGGCATTCGGTATGAACTAGGCAAGTCATCGGCAGCGATTAGAGCATCTGGCTGCTGTTACCAAGCTCCAGCCTCTACCCATGACACCCCCAAAGGTTTTGTGCAACCTTTGGGGGGCAGTTCAAAAGAGGGTGGACACCATCGCCTTAGGCGTCGGTGTCACGAAGGTGTGTTGGCCGGACGCATACTGTCTGTCTATAATCCGCGCATGTTGAATCCGACCGAAATCCGCCCAATCCTCAAGCAATGGGTCGCGAAAGCGATGTCCCACGAAGAGAGTGACGTCTTCATTGAGGAGCTGTGCTTCATCGATAAGGCCAGACGCGCCGATCTCGTTCATGCCAATGGAAAGCTAACCGCTTTCGAGATCAAATCTCATGCTGACACCTTGGCACGCTGGGAGGGCCAGCAGCAGGCCTATATGGCGTGCTTTGACGAAGTCTGGCTATGCTGCCATTCAAAGCACTTGGTGAAGGCTCTTGAGTCTTGTCTTCCGCATGTTGGCGTACTCGTCGTCGATGACTATTCCGGCATGGCGATGATTCGAAAAGCGAAACCCAACAAGCTCCAGGATAAATTTCACCTTACGGGGTTCTTGTGGCGTAGCGAGTTGGACGCACTCGCGAGCCAGCATGGGGTGCTAACGAAAAGTCGCGACCTCATAAAAGAAGTGCGTCGCCAGCTGTGCGACGCCCTCCCCATGAGCGTGATCAGATCACATGTATTAGCTAGCTTGAAGCAACGTTACCGTTAGAGTAAGTCATCGGCATCAAGGTCATCGAAACCGTCAGTATCTACGATGGACTGGATCATGGCGCAGATATGCTGATTGATCCTGTACCCATTCCATGTTCCGTTGTTCCCGTAGCCGGTAGATGTGGCGACAATTCTGTTGTACTCACGAGTAGCCCAGCAAAAGTCGTCGCCGTGATAACCCGGCAGCCCTCTGATCTCTTGGGCGATTTCAATGTATCGCACAAATTCCTTATCCGAACCTTTGCGTCGTTGCCACCATTCCGTTGGCGTGTAATAGCAGCCAAAAGGAAGCACAGGCATGCCTCGTATGTATTCCATTGAGGCGGTTGGATTTGTGGCCGCATAATCCCCGTAGACAATATCTGACTCTATGCCACCGGTATCGACCCTTGCTTGCCACGCAACATCGTAACAGGCGGAGGAACGGGAGGTATTTGAGGCCGGCTTATCGATAGGGAAGGAGGTGCTCATCAGAACCAGATTCCGTATCTGATAGCTGTTGAGTTGACGCAGGGATACATTGAAATCCGAACCTGAGGCAGTATTGGCCGGAGCTGTGGCACCGAAGTCTAAAATTACCGTCGCGGCGTCCGGGCTTTCAAGAGCATCCAGGATTGATAGTAATCTGTTCCACGATGTCGCAGTGGGGTTTTCCGGACAGGTAACCCTGATAGCTATATGTGGAAAATCGCCTTGAAGAGCGAGTGCACTTTGGATGACTGCTCGCTGGGGATCATCATCAACCCAGGAGACCACTGGTATAACGTTCTGGTTGATGCCTGCCACATCTGAGAAGAATCGACGTTTGTTCTCAAACGCGCCATGAGGATTGTGCAGGTCATTCGTAGTAATGAAGGCTTCAGCAACGTCCTTTGTTACTCTTGAAACGTCCAGGAAAAAAGGATGCTCAGTCCAATTCGTCAGGAATGTTTGTAGGTGTCTGTCATCGTCACCTCGCATATCCAACAACGGAGCTACGACGTCCCGCCTGAAGTCTTCCAAGTTTATCAAAGCCTTAACGTCATTCTGACCAACTCGTAAACAAGCCAAGTATTGCATCTTGCACTCCTTGCATGCTGTGAAAAACGGCTCAGCCACACTGCTAAGCGCACAACGAGTTAAAGGCCTGACGGTTAGCGAGCTCCGACATGAAGAACATATCGGGGCGCGTTGCACAGCCACGGGCCTTTGTCATGCTCCCAGCGAGACGGCAGGTGGAGATTGGTACGATAGCACTTGGCCACTCAATAAAAGCCTTATAGCGTTGTTTTTTTGGGATGCGCGGTGCGCCTGTGTCCGATTACGCGGTGCGTTATTCATAGTGGAGCTCACCAAATAGTCCGATCATGAGATCACCGTCCAGGATCTCAAAAGGGAGGGTGACGTACTGGTCAGGATGCCGTGGTAGTGCCTTCCCGTCGTGGGCGGAGTTCTTGGTGTGACCTTGAACACGCTCGCCGTTTTCTTTGATGTACGGAAGCACCACGATCCGTCCATGGTTCTTTGACAGAATCGTGCCCTCATGCCAAAGGGTAGTGCCTTCGCCGCCGCTGGACTCGCCCCCCGAGCTTTTCACTACCCACTGGGGCACGCCGTCCTCTTCATACCAGAAGACAAAGCTCCCAATTACAAGCACGCTTTGTCCGCGGCTCCTAGCGTCAGCCAGGATTTGTCTGACGCTGGCCAGCTGCAGCAGCTTGTTTGCCCGAGGAAGCAATTGTTCGCGAATCTGCGCTTTGGTTTGGCCCCAGTGATCGAACCCTGATAAACCGTAACCTCTCGCCGTCAACTCACGAAAACAGGCCTGGGAGAGCTTCGCGTCCAGAGCGCCGTGGTATTCCCATTTCGATTCCGCTGTACGACGTAGACAGGCTTTGAAATCTGGAAATGCTGCGAGTTGAAGGTAAGGGGCAACATGAAGCTGCTTCGATAGCGGCTCGCGCAGGCGTGAAATACCCGAGGGTAGTTCGAGATCCTGAATGGCCGGACGAGGCAGGTGGGCATTTCGCTTGATTGCCTCACGCTCCATCAGCTCTTCTTCGTCACGGATTCGGCGCCCAGAAGTTAAGGCTTTCTCGACTTTGAGGATGGTGGAGGTCTGGAGCTGCGGATCACCCAGAACCTTTGTCACCAGGTCGTGTATGCCTTGATTGAACTCATCAGCAGCGCTCATGGCCTCGGCATAAGTCGAGAACACCGCCGTCCGTGCATGCCCGCTGCCGTTATCAAAATAGTGCCGCTTCCAGTCTAGATGGCCATCGGGGAACAGCTTCAAGGCACGCAGGTGCCAGACCCAGCCGATACGGAATTGACGAAACGGTTGTACAGCTAACGTAGGCGCAGAGTGGTAACGCATCTGATCGAGTCGCATGGCTTGCTCCTTGATTGGCCAGATCAAGGCTACCATTTCGCTACTATGGCCAGTAAATGTCTCAGCTTTGGGCTAATGAGCCTGCCGGGGAGGGCCATCACATCGCGGTTTAAATACTGTGTTTATTTACAGTTATAGCTTGTTTTCGTAATGTGCAAAAGCTATAATGCACATATACAAAGTTGCTTGGAAGGTATTATAGGTCATCGTAATGTGCAGTAAAGTGGGGGGACGAAGGGACTGGGCACGCCGTTCAACCTCACCGAAGGCGCCGCGCTGCTGAGCCTGATCGGTCGCCTGACCGGTTACGCACCGCGCTGGTTCACCTATTTCATCGGCGACGCCCACGTCTACGAAAACCACTTGGACATGCTCAACGAACAGCTCAAGCGCGAGCCGTTCGCCATGCCGAAGCTGAAGATATCCGACCGTGTGCCGGAGTTTGCCAAGACCGGTGTTTATCAGCCGGAATGGCTGGAGTTGATCGAGCCGAGCGATTTCTCGCTGGAAGGCTATGAGCACCACGCGCCGATGACCGCGCCGATGGCGGTCTGACACCCCCTGTGGGAGCTAGCCTGCTAGCGATAGCGACGGCACATCCAATAATGATGTGACTGAAAAACCGCTATCGCTAGCAGGCTAGCTCCCACATTGGGTTTTGTGGTGGGCTCAATGGCCGTGGCTGCGGCCAACATGGGAATGCTCAACCTCCGTCGCTACAACCCCGCCGCTGACCTCCAGCCGCTGCAAAATCCCGCACTGATCGATATCCGGCCCTTCGCTGCAGCGTTGGCGCAGGTCGAGCAATTGTGTCTGCAAGGCCAGTAAGCCGTCGATTCGAGCCTTCACATGGTGGATGTGCTCGTCGATCAACGCGTTGACGTTTTCGCATTGATCCTGCGGGCTGTCGCGCAGGGCCAGCAGGCTGCGGATTTCCTCGAGGGTCATGTCCAGGGTTCGGCAATTGCGGATGAAGGTCAGGCGCTCGGCGTGGGCCTGGGTGTAGACGCGGTAATTGCCGTCGCTGCGGGCCGGCTCCGGCAGCAGGTTTTCGCGCTCGTAGTAGCGGATGGTTTCCACGGCGCAGTCGGTGAGTTTCGCCAGTTCTCCGATTTTCATCGCGACAATCTCCAAAAGGGTGCTTGACCCTATAGTGGCTACAGGGTCTTTACTTGGCAACAGGCACCTTCATGGACGCGACCAATGAGCGATTCTCTTCACACCCATAAACCCGGGCACGATCACAGCCACAAGCTGCAGCCTGTGTCCAAGCATGAGCATGGCGGCCACGGGGATTCCTGCTGTTCCTCCAAAGCAGCAGCGCCGTCGCTGATCAAGTTGAGCGAAACGCCGACCGCCGGTGCGCGGCTGAGCAGTTTCCGCATCGAGGCCATGGACTGCCCGACCGAGCAGACGCTGATCCAGAACAAACTCGGGAAGCTTTCGGGTGTGCAGCAACTGGAATTCAACCTGATCAATCGGGTATTGGGCGTGACCCATGACCTGCCAGGCACCGCGCCGATCATCGATGCGATCAAGTCGCTCGGCATGCACGCCGAGCCGCTGGAGCCGGGCGTCGAAGCGCCAATCCCGGCGCCTGAGAAAAAGCCTTGGTGGCCATTGGCATTGTCCGGCGTTGGCGCGCTGGCAGCTGAAGTTATCCATTTCACCAACGCGGCGCCGAACTGGGTGGTGGCGGTTATTGCGCTGATCTCGATCCTCAGCGGTGGCCTCAGCACTTACAAAAAGGGCTGGATCGCCCTGAAAAACCTCAACCTGAACATCAACGCGCTGATGAGCATCGCAGTGACTGGCGCGATTCTGATCGGCCAATGGCCGGAAGCGGCGATGGTGATGTTCCTGTTTACCGTGGCCGAGTTGATCGAAGCCAGGTCTCTGGACCGGGCGCGCAACGCCATCGGCGGGTTGATGCAGATGACCCCCGAACAAGCCACGGTGCAGCAGGCCGACGGCAGTTGGGTCGCACAACCGGTTAAAAACATCGAACTGGGGGCGCGGGTGCGGGTGCGTCCCGGCGAGCGGATCGGTCTGGACGGCGAAGTACTGTCCGGCAGCTCGACCATCGACCAGGCGCCGATCACCGGTGAAAGCCTGCCGGTGGAGAAAGCCATCGGCGACAAAGTATTCGCCGGCACCATCAACCAGTCCGGTTCGCTGGAATACACGGTAACCGCGGCGGCGAACAATTCGACCCTGGCGCGGATTATTCACGCCGTGGAACAGGCTCAGGGGGCACGCGCCCCGACCCAGCGTTTCGTCGACAGTTTCTCGAAAATCTACACCCCGGCGGTGTTCATCCTGGCCCTGGCCGTGGCGGTGATCCCGCCGCTGTTCATGGATGCGCTGTGGTTCGACTGGATCTACCGGGCGCTGGTGTTGCTGGTGGTCGCCTGCCCGTGTGCCTTGGTGATTTCGACCCCGGTGACCATCGTCAGCGGTCTCGCGGCCGCGGCGCGCAAAGGGATTCTGGTCAAGGGTGGCGTCTATCTGGAGCACGGCCACAAACTCGATTACCTGGCCCTCGACAAGACCGGCACCCTCACGCACGGCAAACCGGTGCAGACCGACTATTTGTCCCTCGATCCAATCGCTGATGCAATTGCCCCGGCCATTGCGGCGGCACTGGCCGGTCGTTCGGATCACCCGGTGTCGCTGGCCATCGCCAATGCGGCTGCAGTTGTGGATAACCGGCGCGCCCCCGCTGTGGATAACTTCGAAGCCCTGGCGGGTCGTGGTGTGCGCGGCGAGATCAACGGTGAGCTCTACCACTTGGGCAACCACCGTCTGGTGGAAGAGTTAGGCCTGTGTTCGCCAGCGCTGGAAGAGAAACTGTTTGCTCTGGAGAAACAGGGCAAGTCGGTGGTGCTGTTGCTCGACAAGTCGGGTCCCCTGGCGCTGTTTGCCGTGGCAGACACCGTGAAAGCGTCCAGTCGCGAAGCGATCCAGCAGTTGCATGAGTTGGGCATCAAAACCCTGATGCTGACCGGCGACAACGTTCACACCGCCCAGGCCATCGCCGCCCAAGTGGGCATTGATCAGGCGCAGGGCGATCTGTTGCCGACCGATAAGCTGCAAGCCATTGAAAGGCTGTATGCCCAAGGCCATCGGGTCGGGATGGTCGGCGACGGCATCAACGACGCACCGGCACTGGCGCGGGCCGAGATCGGTTTCGCCATGGCGGCGGCCGGCACCGACACCGCCATCGAAACCGCCGATGTCGCCCTGATGGACGACGATCTGCGCAAGATTCCGGCTTTCATCCGCCTGTCGCGGCAGACTTCGAATATCCTCAAACAGAACATTGCCCTGGCATTGGTCATCAAAGCGATCTTTCTTGGGGTAACCTTCGCCGGGATCGCCACCATGTGGATGGCGGTGTTCGCCGACATGGGCGTGAGCCTGTTGGTGGTGTTCAACGGTTTGCGCCTGTTGCGCAAATAGACGATGAGGGAAGGGTGTGCTGAGTGCCGAGCTGAAGGCGTTTTACATGGTTGCCCGGTTGGGCAGCATTACCCTGGCGGCGAAAAAGCTCGGCCTGAGCCAACCGACGGTAACGACCCAGATCCGGCATCTGGAAAGCCAGTACTCGGTTGAGCTGTTCTACCGTGGCGGCCGCCGCCTCAGCGTCAGCGACGAAGGCGCGCGGTTGTTGCCGATGGTCAAGGCGCTGTTGCAGCAGGAAGCCGACATCGAGTTCTTCCTGCGCAACAGCGGTCAGGTCCAGGGCACGTTGCGCATCGCTGCCACGGCACCTTATTACATCCTCGATCTGGTGAAGACCTTTCGCGAGCGCTTGCCGCAGGTGGAGGTGTCGGTGGAAATCGGCAACTCCCAACAGGTGCTCGAAGCGCTGGAGGATTACCGGGTCGATGTCGCGGCGTCCTCGCAGTTGCTGGACGATGCGCGGCTGATCCGCCGAGTGCTCGGCAGCGATCCACTGGTGCTGGCGGTGCACCGCAATCATCCGCTGGCGGTGCATGATCATGTACCGCTCAGTGCGTTGGCGGGGCACACCTTGTTGATGCGCGAATCGGGCTCGACCACTCGGCGCTTGACCGAAGAGTTGCTGGCCGGCGCCGGGGTGAGTTTCGGGCCGCTGCTGGAGATTGGCAGCCGGGAGTCGATCCGAGAGGCGGTGCTGCGCAACATCGGCATCAGCATCATTGCTCGGCAGGAAGTGCCTCACGATCCGCAATTGCGGGTGCTGACCATCGAAAATGCACCGCAGATTCCCGAGTATCTGTATTGCCTCAAGGAGCGAAAAGGTGCGCGGCTGCCAGCGGCGTTTCTGGGGTTGGCGCAGGAAATGGCTCCGGCGTAGATCCCTGTGGCGAGGGAGCTTGCTCCCGCTGGGCTGCGAAGCGGCCCCCGCTTATCCTGAAAAGCAGGGGACTGCTGCGCAGTCCAGCGGGAGCAAGCTCCCTCGCCACAGGTATTCATCGCTCGTTCGATCCAACCCAAATCCCCGAATACCACTATCGGCCGTTTTTGCCTTGTTGCCACATGACGGACGCATTGCAAACCTAGGATGGCCCTCATCTGCTTGATGAGGTCTGCCCATGAACCACTCGACTGCAACTGCCCTGACCAACCCCGGTGCGCCGATGAAAGTGCGCGGCGTGCAGAAACGCTTCGGTGCGTTCACCGCGCTGGATAATGTTTCCCTCGACGTCGCGGCGGGTGAACTGGTGTGCCTCCTGGGGCCGTCGGGCTGTGGCAAAACCACCTTGCTGCGCTGCATTGCCGGCCTTGAGAAACAAGACAGCGGCGAGTTGTACCTCGGCGATCGCGACGTTTCCCACCTGGCACCTCAAGCCCGGGACTACGGCATTCTCTTCCAGTCCTACGCTCTGTTCCCCAATCTCAGCGTCGAGGCGAATATCGCCTACGGCCTCACCGGCAGCGGTCGCGATGAAGTGCGTCGGCGCGTCGGTCAGATGCTGGAACTGGTCGGCCTGATCGGCAGTGAGAAAAAATACCCCGGCCAGTTGTCCGGTGGTCAGCAGCAACGGGTCGCACTGGCTCGAGCCTTGGCGCCGGCCCCTTCATTGTTGCTGCTGGACGAACCGATGTCGGCGCTTGACGCCCGAGTCCGGGAGCATCTGTGCACCGAACTGCGCCAATTGCAACGCAACCTCGGCGTCACCACCCTGATGGTCACCCACAATCAGGACGAAGCCATGCTGATGGCCGACCGCATCGCCGTGATGAACAACGGCAAGGTCGAGCAGTACGCCACGCCGCAGGAAATCTACGACCGCCCGGCCACACCGTTTGTGGCCGAGTTCGTCGGTCAGGGCAACTGGCTGCCATTCCAACGGAGCAGCGACAGTCATGCCCAGGTCGGCGGGATGAACATGCGCCTGGCCGAAGGCAGCGCTAAAACTGCCTCGGGCCGTTTGTTCTGCCGCCCCGAGGCGATCAACGTCAACCCGCCGGTGCATGAAGAAAACCTGTTCCCGGCCAAGGTTCGCGAGATTACTTTTCTCGGCAACCGCTGTCGCATGAGCTTCGAACTCGATCAACTGCCGGGCCATGCGCTACTGGCAGAACTGGCGCCGGAAGCCATGCCGCGCCTCGGCGCGCAGCAGATCATGGTCGCCTTGCCGCCGCGCAGCCTGCAGGTGTTTGCCTGATGAGCGCGAACGTCGCGCTGCCGATACCGCACAAGCAGGTTCGGCAGACCTCCCGTGCCGAGATCGGCGATCGGCTATTCGTGGTCGGCGGCAAGGTTCTGTTGCTGGTGTTGCTTGGCGTTGCGGTGTTGATGCCGTTGCTGGCGATCTTCTGGCGCGGTTTCAGCTCTGAAGCCGGGCAGGGCGGTGGACTGATCGCCGCTCGCGAACTGCTGACCAGCGCCAATTTCCACTGGCTGCTGGGTAATAGCCTGAAAGTGTCTGTCAGCGTCGCGGCCATCGTCGTACCGCTGGCTTATCTGTTTGCCTACGCTCTGCAACGTACATTGATTCCCGGTAAAGGCATCTGGCGCGGCATGTCGCTGTTGCCGCTGATGGCGCCGTCGATGCTGCCGGGGATTGCGCTGGTCTATCTGTTCGGCAATCAGGGCCTGCTGCGCGGTTTGCTCTCGGACAACATCTACGGCTTCTGGGGCATTGTTCTGGGCGAGGTCATTTACACCTTCCCACACGCCTTGATGATTTTGCTGTCGGCCCTGTCCCTGGCGGATGCGCGACTGTTCGATGCCGCCTCCAGCATGGGCGCCAGTCCGGCGAAAGCTTTTCGCAGCATCACCTGGCCGGCGACCCGTCAGGCGGTGTTCGCGGCGTTCTGCCTCGTCTTCACCCTGACCATCACCGACTTCGGCGTGCCCGTGGTGGTCGGGGGCGACTATCAAGTGCTGGCGCTGGAAGCCTACAAAGCCGTGGTCGGCCAGCAACAATTCGGTCGCGGCGCGTTGATCGGCATGGTCCTGCTGTTGCCGGCGCTGTTCAGCTTCGGTGTCGACGCCTGGCTGCGTCGGCGCCATGGCGATTCCATGAGCGGGCGGGCGCAAGTGTTTCAACCGGCGCCATCGACGCTGCGCGACGCTTGTTATTTGGCCATCGTGCTGTTGATCTGCGCGGTGTTGCTGCTGGTGTTCGGCATGGCAGTGTTCTCATCGCTGGTGAAGTTCTGGCCGTACAACCTGTCGCTGTCGCTCAACCATTACCAGTTCAACGACACGGCGGGCGGCGGCTGGCTGGCCTACGGCAACAGCGTGAAGATGGCGTTGTGTACGGCGTTGATCGGCAGTGTGCTGATCTTCACCGGTGCTTACCTGATGGAAAAAACCAAGGGGCAGCGAGGACTGAATCTGACACTTCGCATGCTCAGTTTCGTACCGATGGCGGTGCCGGGTCTGGTGCTGGGGTTAGGTTACGTCTTCTTCTTCAACCTCAGCGGCAACCCGCTGCATGTGTTCTACGGGACCATGACCCTGCTGGTGGTCTGCACCATTGCTCACTATTTGACCACTGCGCAAATGACCGCCACCACCGCGCTGCGTCAACTCGATGCTGAGTTCGAAGCCGCCGCGCTGTCGCTCAAGGCGCCGCTGTACCGGCACTACCTGCGGGTCACCGTGCCGATCTGCCTGCCGGCATTGCTGGACATCGTGCGTTACCTGTTCGTCTCGGCCATGACCACCGTCTCGGCGGCGATCTTCCTCTACAGCCCCGACACCATCCTCGCGGCCGTAGCGGTGCTGAACATGGACGACGCCGGCAACGTCGGCGGCGCGGCGGCGATGTCGACCCTGATTCTGTTCACCTCGGCGGGCGTGTCCCTGCTGCTGGCCTGGGCTTCGCGCGGTTTGTTGCGTCGCTCCCAGGCCTGGCGGCAGACCGCGCCCAGTCATTGATTTGTCCCCCACACCTCAACTCAAACAGGAAAAGATCATGTTCAAGCCTTTGGCCCTGGCCGCTGCTGTCCTCACCGCTTTCAGCCTGAACGCCTTTGCGGCGAAAACCGAGTTGACGGTGTACACCGCCCTCGAAGCCGAACAACTGAAGACCTACAAAGAGGCTTTTGAAAAGGCCAATCCGGACGTCGAGATCAAGTGGGTGCGCGATTCCACCGGCATCATCACCGCCAAACTCCTGGCCGAAAAAGCCCGTCCGCAAGCTGACGCGGTGTGGGGCCTGGCGGCGTCAAGCCTGGCGATTCTCGATCAACAAGGCATGCTGCAAAGCTACGCACCGAAAGACCTCGGCAAGATCGGTGGTAACTATCGCGACGCGGCCAACCCGCCAGCCTGGGTCGGCATGGACGTCTGGGCGGCGACCATTTGCTTCAACACCGTCGAGGCCGAAAAGCAGGGCTTAACCAAACCCGTGAGCTGGCAGGATCTGACCAAGCCTGAATACAAAGGCAAGATCGTCATGCCCAACCCAGCCTCGTCCGGCACCGGTTTCCTCGACGTCAGCGCCTGGCTGCAAACCTTCGGCGAGAAGCAGGGCTGGCAGTACATGGACGACCTGCACCAGAACATAGGCCAGTACGTTCACTCCGGTTCCAAGCCGTGCAAGCTTGCGGCCGCCGGCGAATTCCCGATCGGCATTTCCTTTGAATACCCGGCTGTTCAATTGAAACGCCAGGGCGCGCCGCTGGACATCATCCTGCCGAAAGAAGGCCTGGGCTGGGAGATCGAAGCGACTGCCGTGATCAAAGGCACACCGCATGAAGACGCGGCGAAAAAACTGGCGGACTTCTCGGCGAGCCCGGCGGCGATGGAACTCTATAAAGAGAACTTCGCGGTGCTCGCGCAACCGGGTATCGCCAAGCCGCAGACCGAACTGCCGGCGGATTATGAGCAGCGCTTGATCAAGAACGACTTTGCCTGGGCGTCGAAGAATCGTGACCAGATCCTCACCGAATGGCGCAAGCGTTATGACGGCAAGTCCGAGAAAGTGGCTGCCAAGTAAGCACCACCGATCGTTCCCACGCTCTGCGTGGGAATGCAGCAAAGGACGCTCCGCGTCCCCTGTGACGCAGAGCGTCACGGGATTCATTCCCACGCGGAGCGTGGGAACGATCATTGGGGAACTCCATGACTCATCACAACGACATGCTAATCGTAGGCGCCGGCATTCTCGGCCTGTCCCACGCCTATGCCGCCGCCAAACGCGGTCTGAAAGTCACCGTTTTCGAACGCAGCGAAACGCCGCTCGGCGCTTCGGTGCGCAACTTCGGCCAGGCACTGGTCACCGGCCAGCCACCGGGCCCAATGCTTGAACTGGCCAAGGCCAGCCGCGACATCTGGGGCCAATGGGCACAACTGGCGGGCCTGCAACTCAAGCGCAACGGCTCGGCGACTCTCATCATTACGGCAGCGATCCATCACCGTTCAATGCCGAGCAGGTGGATGACTGGATGATTGAACTGGCCGAGCAGACGTTGGGCGGCAAGGTGCAAGTGGTCGAACGCTGGCAGGGCGTCTATGGTTCACGCGGACCGGGGCCGTTCTCCTTTCTGCGGCCGATGCCAGGTGTAAGCGTGGCGCTGATGCACACCGGTGTCGGCATGAGTGTCGGGCCGGCGCTGGCCGAACGTAACGTTGCGACTTTATTGGGAGACAGTTGATGGGCTGCCATGAGCAAGTGATCGCCGAGGTGTTCGGTCTGTACGAGCGTTTTGGCGACAACGACTACATCGGCGAACCGGTGTCGCAGATCGAGCACATGTCTCAGGCGGCGGAACTGGCGATGGCCGAGGGGTTCGATGATGAAGTGGTGCTGGCGGCGTTCTTTCATGACATCGGGCATATCTGCGCCGAGGGGGCCGAGAACATGGGTGGCTTTGGTGTGGTCAGCCATGAGCGTTTGGGCGCCGATTACTTGCGTCGGGTCGGCTTCAGCGAACGCCTGGCGCGGCTGGTGGAATATCACGTTCAGGCCAAGCGTTATCTCACGCTCAAAGAGCCCGGGTACTACGAGCGCTTGAGCGAAGCCAGTCGGCGCACGCTTGGGTATCAGGGCGGGGTGATGACGGCTGCCGAAGCTGAGGCGTTCGAGCAGGATCCGTTGTGCACCGTCAGTTTGCGGATGCGTCAGTGGGATGAATTGGCCAAGCAGATGTGGGTGCCGGTGATGGATCTGGCCATCTTGAAGGCAAAGGCGTTGCGGCTGTTGGCTGAGTAAAGCTTCACAATCGAGTCGCGCCCATCGCGGGCAAGCCCGCTCCCACAAGGTCTCGGGTGATACAGAGATTGCATGAACACCGAAGATCCCTGTGGGAGCGGGCTTGCCCGCGATGAGGCCAGAGCTGACACCGCAGATTGCGGGTCTTTAAAGTTGTTGCGCCAACACCTCAACCTGCTCTTGTCGCTCCCCCTGACTCAACTTCGAATTCGGATTAAGCGACGACCACTGCGGATGCGCCCGCGCCTTGTTCAGCGCTTCGGGCAGTTTGCCTTCGCGCCAGGTTTTGTCCTGCGGCGTGGCGACCTGAATGCTGTCCATCGCCGCATGCCCGCGCTGGTTCAGCGCTTGCAGCAATTGCCGCTGGCGCAAGGCCAACAACCGTAGCACGCCGTCGTCGACGGTCAGTTCTCGCTGTCCTTTGATCTTGCCCAGCAGACGGCTGCCGTAACTGCGGGCAGTTTGCAGGGCGCCGCCGGCAATTGCTCCGGCCAGTGCCGCGGCGCCGAGGGTCAGGCCGCCCACCAGCAGATCGACCCCGGCCCCGGCCGCCGCGCCAGCCGCGATGCCGCCGCCGACCCGCACACCGAGCTGTTTCAGGGTTTCCGGGTTGAACAGATCATCGCCCCAGCGGCCATCGAGCAACGGCAAGTCACTGGCCGCCGCATCCTGTGGGCGGAAAGCGTAGAGCTTGAGCAAGGCCTCGACACAGCGTTGTTCGCGCTGACGCACTGCTTTGCGCAGTTCGCTGATCGCTTGCTGTTCCTGCTCCACCTCGCTGACCACACTGCGGCGGCAGGCGGCGCAATCGATCAATAAATCGGCAATCAGCCGCGCTGCACTCTGCTGACGGGCCAGGCGTTGGGCCTGCTGGTCGGCGATCAAACGCTCCAGTTGTTCGCGGGAATTTTCCAGCAGCAGTGCGAGGCTTTCATAAAGTCGACGCTCGCCATCTTCCGGCGGCGCGACGCTGTCGAAACGCACCAGCGCATGCAAGCCCAATCGCGCCAGGGCTTCACGCCAATCAGGTTCGCGATGCTGGGCGCTGCTGACAAAATTCAGCACCGGCAGCAGTGGTTTGCCGCAACTGGCCAACACTTCCAGTTCGTCGCGGTACTTGGCCAGCACCGGCTCCCGGGCGTCGATCACATAGAGGCCGGCGTCCGAGGCGAGCAGTTGCCGCAGCACTTTGGCTTCCTGTTCGAAGCGCTGCCGGGCTTCGCTGCCTTCGAGGAATCGTGCCAGCCGTGCCGGGCCGTCAAGACGTTCGCCGGGCCGTTCCAGGCGCTCAAGGTAGTCGAGCAGGGCGATGGCGTCTTCCAGACCCGGCGTGTCGAACAGATCGAGCAACGGCTCGCCGTCTACCGACAATCGCGCGCCTTCGACGTGACGTGTGGTGCTGGGACGATGGGACACTTCGCCGAAGCCGACGTCGCGCGTCAGCGTTCGCAGCAACGAGGTTTTGCCGACATTGGTGTGGCCGACCACGGCGAGCTTCAATGGCTTATTCCAGGCATCAGTCATGACCCGTCTCCAGCCAGTTCAACGGCGCGCAATCGGCGAATGGCAGGTCAAGTTGTTGTAGCGCGACATGCCAGTCGCCCAGGCGTTCGGCATCCAGCGCTTCGCCGGGCGGTGCTTGCAACAACCACACACGGGTGGCGCTGGCGCTGCGGGCCAGTTCGGCGATCAGCGCCAGGCTGCCACGGTCCGGCGAACGCCGTGGGTCACAGGCGATAGCCAGCCGAGCCGGGGGGAAACGGCTCAGCTGTTCGAGCAGTTTGTGCCGGGATTCGCGGCTGTCGAGGACGCCGGCGTTGTTGACGTTTTTCGGCAGCTGCGGCGGCCAGGGACGTTGGTCGTCCAGTTCGATCGCCACCAATAGCGCGCCATCGCTTTGCAGATCGCTGGTGGCGCTTTCAACCCGATGAAGTTGTTCTGGCGCGGCATCGCTGATGCCCAGGCGTTCGCTGGTGGGCATCAGCCGTTCACGCAGTTGGGCGTAGCCGGGCAGGTTCAAATCCAGATGCAGGGCTGCTTGACCGGTTTTCCAGCGCCACTGGCAGAACAATGCGAGCAATAGGCGCGGCAAAACGCCGTACACCAGCAGCACCCCAACCAGCCACGCCGCCCAGGCCTGGCGGGCGCTTTCGATGTTCAGCGCAGCATCACCGCTGGCGCGGATCATCTCCACGCTGGGCACACTGAAACCGAGCAAGGCCGGCAGGGCGCCGAGGGCTTGGGTCATGGCGACGAAGGTGTTGCCGCCGAGAATGGTGGTCTCCCAGACGAAACCGTAGCGCCGGGTCGCCATCAGCGTCAGCACCATCACCAAAGCGCTGAGCATCACCAGCAACCACAACCCGTTGACCAGCACACCCAGCGCCCAGCGATTGAGTTTCTGCCGTTGCAGCAACAGCAACAGGGCCGGGGCCAGTTGCGCGGCGTTGGCATCACGGGCGAGTTTTTCACTGAGCCACAACCACAAGCGTCCAAGGGCGGCGCCTTGTTCTCCGGCGAACACCAGGCCCAAGGCCCAGCTCAGCAATAGAATCAGATTTAGCCCGAGCAGGCTGCCCAACGCCCAGAACACATTGACCGGGGCCTGGCCATCGCCCAGCGCGGCAAACGCCAGGCCGGCGCCGCTGATCACGGCCAGCACGGCCAGCACGATCAGCGCCAGTCGCGCGCCTTGCAGCCAGTGTTTGAGGGCGCGGGACTGTCCGTCACGCTCGGCCAGCCACAGGGCACGGCGTTGAATGCGCGTCGGCAGGTCGCCGCCGGCGCTTCGGGCGATTCGATTGGCTTCCAGATCGTCCAGCGGGCCTGCGTGTTCTTCACGCAGACGTATGGTTTCGCTCAGCCAGAGGTTTTGCAGGGGCGTCAGTTCAGTCACGCGGCATCCCGTCGCTTAATTGAGCGGTGAGCATAACCGCTGTGACGCTTATCGGGGTAAGGGAGGCTCTGGTATCCTCGCTGACATGACTAAATCACTCCCCCTCAGCCTGATCGCAGCCCTCGGTGAAAACCGTGTGATCGGCGTCGACAACAGCATGCCCTGGCACTTGCCGGGGGACTTCAAATACTTCAAGGCTACCACCCTCGGCAAACCGATCATCATGGGTCGCAAGACCTGGGATTCCCTCGGTCGTCCGCTGCCGGGCCGGTTGAACATCGTGGTCAGCCGTCAGGCGGATCTGCAGCTGGAAGGCGCGGAGGTTTATCCGTCGCTGGAGGCTGCCGTCGTTCGGGCGCAGGAATGGGCGAACGAGCAGGTCGTCGATGAGGTGATGCTTATTGGCGGCGCGCAGTTGTATGCGCAAGGGTTGGCACAGGCTGATCGGTTGTACCTGACCCGTGTGGCGCTGAGCCCGGAAGGGGATGCGTGGTTTCCGGAGTTTGATTTGAACCAGTGGAAGCTGGTGTCGAATGTTCCGAATCCGGCGGAAGGCGACAAGCCGGCCTACAACTTCGAGGTGTGGGAGCGCACGTAGATCGTTCCCACGCTCTGCGTGGGAATGCAGCCCGTGACGCTCCGCGTCACTGGACGCGGAGCGTCCCTTGAGGCATTCCCACGCGGGAGCGTGGGAACGATCAGTACGGGTTAAGCGTGAGCCAACTCCGAATGCTCATCCGCATTCAGCAACTCTTTATCCGTCTGCTGCATGATCTGGCTGGTAATCGCACCCGCCGTGATCGAACCACTCACGTTCAACGCCGTACGCCCCATATCAATCAGCGGCTCAACCGAAATCAGCAACGCCACCAGTGACACCGGCAAACCCATGGCCGGGAGCACGATCAACGCGGCGAAGGTCGCGCCGCCACCGACCCCGGCCACACCGGCCGAACTCAGCGTCACAATCGCCACCAACGTCGCGATCCACAGCGGGTCCAGCGGATTGATGCCCACGGTCGGCGCGACCATCACCGCCAGCATTGCCGGGTACAGACCGGCGCAGCCGTTCTGGCCAATGGTCGCGCCGAACGAGGCGGCGAAACTGGCAATGGACTGTGGAATCCCCAAACGGCTGGTCTGGGCTTCGATGCTCAGCGGAATGGTGGCGGCGCTGGAGCGGCTGGTGAAGGCAAACGTCAGCACCGGCCAGATCTTGCGGAAAAACCGTAGTGGGTTGATCCCGGCAGCTGACACCAGCAGACCATGGACCACAAACATCAAGCCCAGGCCAATGTAGGACACCACCACGAAACTGCCGAGCTTGATGATGTCTTGCAGGTTGGAGCCGGCGACCACTTTGGTCATCAGCGCCAATACGCCGTACGGGGTCAGCTTCATCACCAGACGCACCAAGCGCATCACCCAGGCTTGCAGGGTGTCGATGGCGTTGATCACTTTCTGACCTTTCTCGACATCATCCTTAAGCAGTTGCAGTGCGGCGACCCCAAGGAATGCCGCGAAGATCACCACGCTGATGATCGATGTCGGCTTGGCGCGAGCCAAATCGGCGAACGGGTTCTGTGGGATGAACGACAGCAGTAGCTGTGGCACGTTCAGGTCGGCAACCTTGCCCGCGTAATCGCTCTGAATGGTTTGCAGGCGAGCCATTTCCTGGGTGCCGGCGACCAGGCCTTCGGCGGTGAGGCCGAACAGGTTGGTTAGACCGATGCCGATCAGCGCCGCGATGGCGGTGGTGAACAGCAGCGTGCCGATGGTCAGGAAACTGATTTTGCCCAGCGACGAAGCGTTGTGCAGGCGCGCCACGGCACTGAGGATCGAGGCGAACACCAGCGGGATCACGATCATTTGCAGCAACTGAACGTAACCGTTGCCCACCAGATCGAACCAGCCGATCGAGGCTTTCAGTACCGGGTTGCCCGCACCATAAATCGTGTGCAGAGCGACACCGAACACCACGCCCAGTACCAACGCCAGCAGCACTTTTTTGGCCAGGCTCCAGGTGGTGTGACGGGTTTGCGCCAGGCCAAAGAGCAAGGCGAGGAACACCAGCAGATTTAGGATCAGCGGCAGATTCATAGAAGCTCCATAGACTTGTGCCAGCCACCTTCGTGTGTGACTGCGAACCGGCAAGCCTAACAGCTTGAAATGTAATGAATTAATATCAAAAACAGCGGTTGACTGTCGTTTTTGGAATAAGCCAGTGCCGCTGTGAGGAATGCAGTTGGCGGAATCAGGATGCAAGCGGTCGCGGGGAGGCGGGGACTGTCATGCGGATTTGTTAGCGTCGATATCTTTAAATCAGGGAGAAACGCCGATGAAGCTTGCACCGAAATTTCTGGCTGCCGCACTGAGTTTGGGACTGGGCCTTGCCGGCCAGGTTTTCGCCACGGATTTGAAGCATTGGCCAGCCGATCAGGCCAAGGCGCTGGACGCGATGATCGCGGCCAATGCCAACAAAGGTAACTTTGCGGTGTTCGACATGGACAACACCAGTTACCGCTACGACCTTGAAGAATCGTTGCTTCCGTTCATGGAAAACAAGGGCCTGATCACTCGCGAGTCACTCGATCCCTCCCTGAAACTGATGCCGTTCAAGGACACCGCCGACCACAAGGAAAGCCTGTTCAGCTACTACTATCGCCTCTGCGAATTAGACGACATGGTTTGCTATCCATGGGTCGCCCAAGTGTTTTCCGGCTTCACGCTTCAGGAACTCAAGACCAACGTCGACGAGCTGATGGCGTCAGGCAAACCGGTGCCGAGCACTTATTACGACGGCGACGTGGTCAAGACCATCGATGTCAATCCACCGAAAATCTTCACCGGTCAGAAAGAGCTCTACACCAAGCTGATGGAGAATGGCATCGAGGTCTACGTGATGACCGCCGCCTCCGAAGAACTGGTGCGTATGGTCGCCTCCGATCCGAAGTACGGCTACAACGTCAAACCGCAGAACGTGATCGGCGTGAGCCTGTTGCTCAAGGACCGCAAGACCGGCGAGTTGACCACCGCGCGCAAGCAGGTCACCGCTGGCAAGTATGACGAGAAGGCTAACCTGGGCCTCGAGCTGACGCCGTACCTGTGGACTCCAGCAACCTGGATGGCCGGCAAACAGGCGGCAATCCTGACGTACATCGATGAATGGAAAAAACCGGTCCTCGTGGGCGGCGATACCCCGACCAGCGACGGCTACATGCTGTTCCACAGCGTCGACGTGTCCAAGGGCGGCATCCATTTGTGGGTAAACCGCAAAGACAAATACATGACCCAGATTAACGGCATGATGGCCAAAAACGCAGCAGCCCAGGCGAAAGAAGGGTTAGCGGTGACGGCGGACAAGAACTGGGTGATCGTCAAGCCGGAAGAGATTCAGTAAGCACTGCGATGATCGTTCCCACGCTCTGCGTGGGAATGCAGCCCGTGACGCTCCGCGTCACTGGACGCAGAGCGTCCCTTGAGGCATTCCCACGCGGGAGCGTGGGAACGATCAGCCCCGCACTTGGCGGGGCATTTTTTTGTTTGACGGTTAAGTATTACAACCCGTCGAGCATCGCCTTGTTTCGTACCGCACCCTTGTCGGCGCTGGTGGCCAACAGGGCATAGGCTTTGAGCGCCGTGGTCACTTTGCGTGGACGCACTTCCACCGGTTTCCAGCCTTTCTTGTCCTGCTCGGCACGGCGGGCGGCCATTTCTTCATCGCTGATCAACAGGTTGATCGAGCGGTTCGGAATGTCGATCAATACCTTGTCGCCATCCTGCACCAGACCGATCGCGCCACCGGCAGCGGCTTCTGGCGAAGCGTGGCCGATGGACAGGCCCGAAGTGCCGCCAGAGAAACGGCCGTCGGTGAGCAGGGCGCAGGCTTTGCCCAGGCCTTTGGATTTCAGGTAAGACGTCGGGTACAGCATTTCCTGCATGCCCGGGCCGCCTTTCGGGCCTTCGTAACGAATGATCACGATGTCGCCGGCCTTCACTTCGTCGGCGAGGATGCCGCGCACGGCGCTGTCCTGGCTTTCGAAGATCTTCGCGTTGCCTTCGAAGACGTGGATCGACTCGTCGACGCCGGCGGTTTTCACCACGCAACCGTCCAGAGCGATGTTGCCGTAGAGAACGGCCAAGCCGCCTTCTTTCGAGTAAGCGTGTTCGACACTGCGGATGCAGCCGTTTTCACGGTCGTCATCCAGGGTTTCCCAACGGGTCGACTGGCTGAACGCGGTTTGTGTCGGGATGCCTGCCGGGCCGGCCTTGAAGAAGTGATGCACGGCTTCGTCGGTGGTCTGGGTGATGTCCCACTTGGCGATGCCTTCAGCCAAGGACTTGCTGTGCACGGTCGGCAGGTCGGTGTGCAACAGACCGCCACGGGCCAGGGAGCCGAGAATGCTGAAGATCCCGCCGGCACGGTGCACGTCTTCCATGTGGTACTTCTGGATGTTCGGCGCGACCTTGCACAGTTGCGGTACGTGACGGGAGAGACGGTCGATGTCGCGCAGGTCGAAATCGATCTCGGCTTCCTGGGCCGCGGCCAGCAAGTGCAGGATGGTGTTGGTGGAACCGCCCATGGCGATGTCCAGGGTCATGGCGTTTTCGAACGCCTTGAAGTTGGCGATGTTGCGCGGCAACACCGACTCATCGTTCTCGCCGTAGTAACGCTTGCACAGCTCGACGATGGTGCGACCAGCCTGCAGGAACAGCTGTTCGCGGTCGCTGTGGGTGGCCAGGGTCGAACCGTTGCCCGGCAATGCCAGGCCCAGTGCTTCAACCAGGCAGTTCATCGAGTTGGCGGTGAACATGCCGGAGCACGAACCGCAGGTCGGGCAGGCGCTACGCTCGTACTCGGCGACTTTCTCGTCGGAGGCGCTGGAGTCGGCGGCGATCACCATGGCATCGACCAGGTCGAGACCGTGGCTGGCCAGTTTGGTCTTGCCGGCTTCCATCGGGCCGCCGGACACGAAGATCACCGGGATGTTCAGGCGCAGGGAGGCCATCAGCATGCCTGGGGTGATCTTGTCGCAGTTGGAGATGCAGACAATGGCGTCGGCGCAGTGGGCGTTGACCATGTATTCGACGGAGTCGGCGATGATCTCGCGGCTCGGCAGCGAATAGAGCATGCCGTCGTGGCCCATGGCGATGCCGTCATCCACGGCGATGGTGTTGAATTCTTTGGCGACGCCGCCGGCCCGTTCGATTTCGCGAGCGACCAGTTGCCCTAGATCCTTGAGGTGCACATGGCCCGGTACGAACTGGGTAAAGGAGTTGGCAATGGCGATGATCGGCTTCTTGAAGTCGTCATCTTTCATCCCCGTGGCGCGCCACAGTGCGCGGGCACCGGCCATGTTGCGGCCGTGGGTGGATGTTTTCGAGCGGTAATCAGGCATGAAGCACTCCGGGCGGCTAATCAGGTATCAAAAGGGAAGTGAGCTTCTATTGACGTCTGGAACACTCAGAAATGGCCGTGTGTCCGGAAGTTGCCGATGACTTTGCGGGATCGCCGCGCGCTTCAGCTTGAGCTCATAAACCCGCCGGGGGATGACTGGCGATGAATCTCGCGATTCTACACCGCTGGCGTCAGGAGGGAATGCCGGAAAGTGTTGAACCAGCGCTGATGGAGCGTGTGGGGTGACGATCGGCGGGTATCAACCCACCTTCAGCGCCAGATGTCGCCGTGTGATCAGTACATTCAAGCCAAGACCCGTAGCACTCAAGGTCAAGAAACACAAGGCGAGCGCCGTGGTTAGATCCTCGGAAGCGAGATTGATCACCACGCTGATCACTCCACCACACATGAAAATCAACACGCCGCCGACCGAGGTGGACGTTCCGGCACTCTGCGGGTAGAGACTCATGGCTTTGGAGTTGGCGATAGGTCTGGCAATGGTGGTGCCTGCTGTACAAATCAACATGGGTATCAGTACCGCCACCGCGGAGAGCCCGAACTGATCCGCCAACCACAGCATGACCAACCCTGACAGAGCGATCAGACCCAGACCGATGACTATCTGCGTATTGGCCTGCAGGTGTCGATGCAGAGCGCTGGCGACCATCCCGCCAAACACATAGGCGACGCCATACAGCAATAACGCCCAGGAAAATTCGTATGGCGAAAGTGCCAGACGCTCCATGAAAATGATTGGTGAAATGACAATGAATGAAAAATGGCAGGCAAAGGCCAAGGCTGAAATTAGCCAGTAACCCATGAAGCTCAGATCCGAGCACACTCGCCAATAGGCACTGAACAATCGTCCGTGCGACGCTGTATGACGGTGGGGGTTTTCCTTGAGCAGAAAGTAGGCTTTAAGCCAGACAATAACAGCCAGCGTGATAAACACATAAAAGCTGCCCTGCCAGCCTAGCTGCAACTGCAACCAGGTCCCCAGCAGGGGCGAAATCGAAATGAACACCCCGCCACCCGTTATCATCCAGATTCTGATTTGCTCCTGCTCCTTGGCGATGAACAAATCCTGAACCAGTGCCTGTGACAACACGAAGGATCCGCAACCAATCGCCTGGATCACGCGAAAGAACAAAAACCAGTTGTACTCGCTGGAAACCAGGCAACCCGTCGCACCGACCGCCGCGATTGCGATACCTGCCAACAACAGCTTCTTGCGCCCCCACAAGTCTGACAACGGTCCGACCAGCACCACGGACAACGCCAGACCAATGGCGAACACGCTGACGGACAGGGCAATCTCGGACGGCGAAGTCTGAAAGTAGTCAGAAAGATCGGGAAAGGACGGGAGTACCACATCGAGGGGGAAGACGCCGAGCAGCGTCATAGTCATCAAAAGAATGACCATGGCCCGATGTTTTTCGACGCGGGGTACATCGTTTCCTTCACCCATCGACAAGTCCTGCCTTGATGAACAGTTGCTGGTTGTAAGGCAGATCGAAAAAACCGGCCTTTTTCAAAGCCTGAAGCGTCGCCCCGGCACCGGATCGCGCACGCTGAAGGGTGGTTTGGGGGCTGGTCAGTTCGCCGAGAATTTCCGTGACGGCGGTCTCGCCGATACCCGCGCTGTGCAGGCTTTCCCGCAGCCATCGCTCATCGGCCTCGAAGAAAATCCGGATGCTGTCCAGCAGCAGCCTGGCGGCGAATATGCGTTGGCGGCTGTTCAGCGTCAGCCACAGGTAATGGAACACTTCAGAGAAATAGCGACTGTGACGCGCCTCGTCCGCGAGATGATCCCTGAGCATTGCCTGGACGCTGGACACCAGGTCGTCACGGCAGACGTCGAGCAATTCCCTGGCAATGATCGTCTCCGACACAAACCCGACGAGAAACCAGGCCAGCGCCCGGTGTTGGTCAGGTGCGCGCTCGAGCAGGGTGCTCAATCGCGTGATGCGCTGCGGCATGACTGGGCGCAGGTTGATCCCGTAGACCCCGGCAATCTGCTCGGCAAGGCTATTGGAGAACAGGGCGTGATAACCCTCGTCGGTATAAAGCTGAAGCGCAGCGGTCTTCATCCGTGGGGGAATGTTGACCTTCAATTCACCGTGGATGATGGTCTCCACGGAACGGTTGACGATGCGGTGTTCGAGCACGGTGGTGTAGTCGAGGAAGTGCACCAGATGATTGGCCGACAGCCGATGGATGACGGTTTCCCCCAGCGCTTTGATAGCCGGGTGATTCAGGTAAGCCAGCAAGCCTGGGGGAAACCAGTGACGTGTTACCAGTTGCTGCTCCAGGTCTGGCGGTAATAGATAGTCATGTTCGCTGGTTCGCACCGACGCGCGGGTATTCCAGTCGCCGAGGGTGAAACGCAGCGCCCAGGAAAGGGGGTGGTCTACCGGCGCAATGATGGGGGCGGTCATTGTTGCGGCTCCCGACTGCTCAGCAGAGCCTTCAATTCCTTGCACATCACTTGTCCGTCGCTGTGGCCACAGCCAACAAAAAACAAGGGTTGTTCTGCGTTGTTCTCGAGCCCCAGCAATGTTTCGACCTGATCGTCCGTCAGTGCTCCGGTCAGCCACGTGTTCAACCCCAGTGCAGTGGCCACCAGCTGAAAGGTCTGGGAAATATGCCCCGCCTCCACGAAGGCCATTCGGTAGGCTCGTGAGTGTTCATATTTCCACCACAACTTGTCGAAGCGAGCGGTAATGAACAGGCCCACGGGCAGGTTATTGATGAAATGTTGCCCACACAGCAACTGCCCCAGAGGCGAGTCAGGTGCCGGGTTGATGAAGCTCAGTGCGTGGTTAGTGGGATGGTAGGCGTAGAGCCCGGGTTTCAGGCCGCTGACGTTTTGTACATGAAGAAAGCCTTCGCAGGCATTCAGACCGCCGCCGGACGGGCTGCTGCGTCGGGCACCGAGACCTTCGACAATGGTTTCGTCGACGTCATTTTCGCGCTCATGCAAGTAGCCCAGGGACAGGTAAAGCAGTGTGCCGACAGCTTCCAGCGAGACCGCTTCATCTGTGAAGGTGCGGCAGGTTTTTCGGCCGGTCAGGACGTTGGCAAGGGAGGCCTCCTGCAGGCAGGAAGGTTTTGGCAGGGCGATCAGCTCGCATGCCTGGCGTTCTGTGAGCCTGGCGTCCGGCGCGGGTGCGCCCAGTACTTCGGTGCAATGATCCAGATAGTATCTCGACCATTCATGAATATTCCGAGGAACATGTTCGCAGGGAATGTTCTTGGTGCCGATATGGAATATTTTAGACAGTTCATCCCAACCCCATTCAATAGGGTCTTGTATTGAGGTGGTCAGTATTCCGGAGTTCAGAAGTTGAGTGTCTATTCTGTTGTTGTCGTTATACAGTTCGGGATTGTGGATAAGTTGTGTAAGCCGGGTTGAATATTCCAGATTAAGTTCAAATTGTTTGTGGTTTTTGTAATCCCAGACTATTTGTCCGGGCGTACGGGGAAGTATGAACAGGTATGGATTTATCTGCATGATGGACGGTTCGCTCTGGACATAACTATAGAAAACGCTGGGTAGCCGGCACTCCCCAGCGTTTCATTTACTTAGCGGGTTTTTGGCGCAACCAGAAAAGCCAGGTTAGCGATTTTGTTTGTTTCCAGAGTAATTGCTTTCATGTTTTTGACTCCTTGTCATTGATAGTGAGTGTCACTTCGCGGTGACAACTTAATCATAGGCGGTAATGAGTTCTTATCAAGTGGATATTAAGTAGGAATATTCTAGTAATTTTGTCGGAGCGATCTGGCGGTAGGCGCAAGTTTGTAAGTTATATTCTTTTAAATAAAAGATGCAGGGAAACGTCCTGCAAGTCAGTAGGACCGCAAGAGTAAGAAGCAGAGGCTGAAGAGTGGATCGTGTGGCGTTAAAACGGCTGACGGAGAGCCTGTTGGCTCCCCGTCAAACCAGCGTACTCAGCTGTTTGGCAGCAGACGGCAGGTGATGCTCTTGATGTAGCGAGTCTCGGCAATCGCTGGGTGTACCGGGTGATCCGGGCCCTGACCGCCGCGTTCCAGCATCTGGATGTTGCGGTCCAGGTGACGGGCGCTGGTCAGCAGGATGTTCTGCAGATCGTCTTCCGGCAGGTGCATCGAGCACGAAGCGCTGACCAGGATGCCGTCCTTGCTAAGCAGGCGCATGGCTTGCTCATTCAGGCGACGGTAGGCGCCTTCACCGTTTTTCATGTCTTTCTTGCGTTTGATGAAGGCAGGAGGGTCGGCCACGATGACGTCGAAACGCTCTTCGCTGGCTTTCAGTTCCTTCAGGGCTTCGAACACGTCGCCTTCGATGCAGGTCATTTTTTCGGCGACGCCGTTCAGTGCGGCATTGCGCTCGACGCCGTCGAGGGCGAAGGCCGAAGCATCGACGCAGAACACTTCACTGGCGCCGAAGGCAGCCGCTTGAACGCCCCAGCCGCCGATGTAGCTGTACAAGTCCAGTACACGTTTGCCTTTGGCATAAGGTGCCAGGCGTGCGCGGTTCATGCGGTGGTCGTAGAACCAGCCGGTTTTCTGTCCCTGGATGACTGGCGCTTCGAATTTCACGCCGTTCTCTTCCAGCGCGACCCATTCCGGCACCAGGCCGAATACGGTTTCGACGTAGCGGTTGAGGCCTTCGGCATCACGGGCAGCGGAGTCGTTCTTGAACAGAATGCCGCTTGGCTTGAGCACTTGGGTCAGTGCCGCGATCACGTCATCTTTGTGAGCTTCCATGGTCGCCGAGGCGATCTGGACGACCAGGATGTCGCCGAAACGGTCGACCACCAGGCCTGGCAGCAGGTCGGAGTCGCCGTAGACCAGGCGATAGAACGGCTTGTCGAACAGGCGATCACGCAGGGACAAAGCAACGTTCAGGCGATGCACCAGCAGCGACTTGTCCAGCGGCAACTTGATGTCACGCGACAGCAGGCGGGCGCAGATCAGGTTGTTCGGGCTCATGGCAACGATGCCCAGCGGCTTGCCGCTGGCGGCTTCGAGGATCGCCTGGTCGCCGGCCTTGAAACCGTGCAAAGGCGTAGCGGCTACATCGATTTCGTTGCTGTAGACCCACAAGTGGCCGTTTCGCAGGCGACGGTCGGCGTTGGCTTTGAGGCGCAGGCTAGGCAGGGACATGACGTCGCTCCGGAAAAAAGAGCGGGAGTATAGCGTGTTGAGATCCCGGATAGGCCGGCGAGTGGACATGTGGCGAGGGAGCTTGCTCCCGCTGGATGGCGAAGCCGTCCCATAAGCGGTAGTTGCAGTGCACTCGGGCAAACCGCATTCGCTGGATTTGCGACTGCTTCGCAGCCGGACGGGAGCAAGCTCCCTCGCCACAGGAGGTTGCTTTGTACCCGGGAGAGGGCCTGAGCATTTGCTGATGAAACTTCAAGCGATGTGCCGGCCAAAGGTGTCAGATCCATCTTCTTAAGGGTTAGAATCCCCGCCTGACCCGGAGTGTGTACTTATGTCCCAAGAGTTGACGACCGCACAGATTCAACAGTCCCTGCAAGGCATCAGCGTGCCGGCCCAGCCGCAGATCATGGTGGATCTGCAGATGGAGCAATACATGCCCGATCCGGACCTGGAAGTGATCGCGAAGCTGATCTCCCAGGACCCTGGCCTGTCCGGCGCCTTGCTGAAAATCGTCAACTCGCCGTACTACGGCTTGAGTAACAAGATCACCGCGATCCAGCGGGCAGTGAACCTGTTGGGCAGCCGTTCGATCATCAACCTGATCAATGCGCAGTCGATCAAGGGCGAACTGAACGACGACGCGATCGTCACCCTCAACCGTTTCTGGGACACGGCGCAGGACGTGGCGATGACGTGCCTGACCCTGGCCAAGCGTGTCGGTGTCCAGGCCGGTGATGAAGCCTATGCGCTGGGCCTGTTCCACGATTGCGGCATCCCGTTGATGCTCAAGAAATTCCCCGACTACATGAAAGTGCTGGAACAGGCCTATGGCAATGCCAGCGCCGAATGCCGCGTGGTGGATACCGAGAACAAAAAATACAATACCAACCACGCCGTGGTCGGGTATTACACCGCCAAGTCCTGGCGCCTGCCGGAACATGTCACCCAGGCCATTGCCAACCATCACAACGCCCTGGCCATTTTCAGCGATGAATCGTCACGCAACACGCCGCTGAAAAACTTGCTGGCGATCCTGAAGATGGCTGAACACATTTGCGCCTCCTTCCGGGTACTGGGCAACCAGTCCGAAGACCACGAATGGAACAGTGTCGGGCCCCTTGTGCTCGATTACATCGGCCTATCGGAATACGATTTCGAAACCCAGAAACAAGAGATTCGCGACCTCGCCACGCGTTGAGTGTCGAACCTCGCCTGATTCGAGAGCCCCATGCCAGAACTGCCGGAAGTCGAAACCACCCGCCGCGGGATTGCACCGCACCTGGAGGGCCAGCGCGTCAGCCGGGTGATCGTGCGTGAGCGCCGTCTGCGCTGGCCGATCCCCGAAGACCTGGATGTGCGGCTGTCCGGTCAGCGCATCGTGCTGGTGGAACGGCGCGCCAAGTACCTGCTGATCAACGCCGAAGTCGGCACGCTGATCAGTCATTTGGGGATGTCGGGGAATCTGCGGCTGGTGGAAGTCGGCCTGCCGGCGGCCAAGCATGAGCATGTGGATATTGAACTGGAATCGGGCCTGGCCCTGCGCTACACCGACCCGCGACGGTTTGGCGCGATGCTCTGGAGCCTCGACCCGCTCAACCATGAACTGCTGATTCGCCTCGGGCCGGAGCCGTTGACCGATCTGTTTGACGGCGATCGGCTGTTTCAGCAATCGCGCGGGCGTTCCATGGCGGTCAAGCCGTTCATCATGGACAACGCGGTAGTGGTCGGCGTCGGCAACATTTACGCAACCGAAGCGCTGTTTGCCGCCGGCATCGACCCGCGCCGCGAAGCCAAGAGCATTTCCCGGGCGCGCTATTTGAAGCTGGCGATCGAGATCAAGCGCATCCTTGCCCTCGCCATCGAGCGCGGGGGCACCACGTTGCGGGACTTTATCGGCGGCGATGGTCAACCGGGTTACTTCCAGCAGGAGTTGTTCGTGTACGGCCGTGGTGGTGAACACTGCAAGGTCTGTGGCACAGGGTTGCGGGAAGTCAAGCTTGGGCAGCGCGCCAGCGTCTTTTGTCCGCGCTGTCAGAGCTGATACCGGCTACGGTCTATAGTCAGTGTTCTCACTGCCTAGCCGAAGGACCGTGCCATGAATCTGTTTCGAACCCTTGTCGTTGCGTTGTTGCTGAGCGTCGGTGCGTCCGCGCTGGCGGCTGAGAACGGCAGCGGCGATCCTCGTTACACCATCCAGAACCCACCGGCCTACGCCATGCTTGGCGATTTACTGATTGCTCGACCTTTGTTGGTGGCGGCGACGGTTATCGGTGCCGGGGCATTTGTGCTGTCGTTGCCGTTTACCGCACTGGGCGGTGGCATTGGCGATGCGGGGCAGGCGTTGGTGGTCGATCCGGCGAAAGCCGCATTTGTGCGGTGCCTGGGGTGTATCGGGGAGGGGTTTGAGCAGCGGGAGTGACTTCTAAGAGCTTCGCGGGCAAGCCTCGCTCCTACAGAGTGCCATCGGTGGGACGACGCGGACCTGTAGGAGCGAGGCTTGCCCGCGAAGGCGCCCTGACAGGCGCCGGATGACTCAAGCCTTACCGGTAATCTTGCGGTACTTCTCCATCAACTGTTCTTCAGTCTCCGGATGAGCCTCGTCCAGCGGGATGCAATCCACCGGGCAGACCTGCTGGCACTGCGGTTCGTCGTAGTGGCCGACACATTGTGTGCACAGGTTCGGGTCGATCACGTAGATCTCTTCGCCCTGGGAGATGGCGGCGTTCGGGCACTCGGGTTCGCAGACGTCGCAGTTGATGCAATCGTCGGTGATGATCAGGGACATGCTAACTCCAGCCGGGGCGGCAGGCCCGGGCGCAATAAATCAATGCGCACAATTGTGCCGCATTGGCGCCCGCAGTGCACGCGGGCGCGATCAAGTGCAGCGATCGAAGCTTGCGGTAGCCGTAAAAGATCGCAGCCTTCGGCAGCTCCTACTTTTTAAAGCGCAGGGTGAGAGCGTCGGCCACCGCCGGGTGGACGAACTTGGTGATATCGCCGCCCAGGGCCGCTATTTCACGCACCAGCGTCGAGGAAATGAACGAATAACGCTCGGACGGGGTAAGAAACAGGCTTTCCACATCCGGCGCCAGTTGGCGGTTCATGTTGGCCAGCTGGAATTCGTATTCGAAGTCCGATACCGCGCGCAAACCACGCAGGAATACGTTGGCGTTCTTCTCTTTGGCGAAGTGCGCGAGCAGCGTCGAGAAACCGACGACTTCAACGTTCGGCAGATGTTTAGTGACCTCGCGGGCCAGCTCCACACGTTGTTCCAGGGGAAACAGCGGGTTTTTTTTCGGGCTGGCGGCGACGGCGATGATCACATGATCGAACAGGCGCGAGGCGCGTTCGACCAGATCGCCATGGCCCTTGGTAATAGGGTCGAAGGTACCTGGGTACAACACTCGGTTCATCGCGTCGTCCTGGCGGGAGTCCGTTGGGGAGTCGGATGGTATCGCAGCCTTCCCGGTCGGCCAAGTCGCCTGTTGGGTAAGAAAGCACTATAGACGATGGGAATATTCCGCGTTTTCATGGGTTTTTCAAACGTTCAGCCAGCGAAGTCGCCAATTGTGCCGTCAGTCCGTAGACCGATAATTGGGGGTTTGCCCCAATGCTGGTGGGGAAAAGCGAGCCGTCATGAATCGACAGATTGGCGAGTTGGTGATGTTGGCCGAGGCTATCGGTCACGGCGTTTTTCGGGTCTTCACCCATGGCACAACCGCCCATCACATGGGCACTGCCCAGGCGTGTGCGATACAACTCAAGGCTCAGGTCATCAATCAGCGTGCGCGCTTGAGCGAGGGTTTTCACGTAACGAGCGTCGGCGTGCATCGGCATCACTGCGTTGGCGCCACCGGCGAACTGGATCTCGGCCATGCTGTGGAAAGCCCGGCGCAACCCGTCCCAGGCGTAGGGTGAAACCTGATAGTCGAGCACCGGTGTGCCGTCACCGCGCAATTCAACGCTGCCGCCAGGGCTGTCCGGGTGAAAACCATCCCGCAGCAACGCCAGCATAGCGTGGGTGTGCGGCAGGTTTTCCATATGCCGGGCGCTTTCCGTGCCGAAGCCGCCCAGCAGGGTGCTGGCCAGTGCCGGGTGCAATGGCGGGACTTCCAGTTTGTAAGACATCTTGCCGGTGGTGCCATCCTGCCACTGGAAATGGTCGGAATAGATCGACTGCGGCGCGCCGTAGAACGGGTTGATCACCTCATCAAACAGCCCGGCGGACATGTTTACCAGGTGCAGGAATGTCCGTTTACCCAGCCGCTCATGTGGATCCGGCGCCTCTGAGCGCAACAGCAGCGCCGGGCTGTTGATCCCGCCACCGGCCAGTACGTAATGCCGCGCCTTGACCGTAATCGTGCGTCCGGTGGGCGCAACGCAACGCTCATCCATCGCCACACATTTCAGCCCCGTAACCCTGCCGTCTTTGATCGACAGCTTTTCTGCGCGGGCCAGATAGAGCAGCTCGCCACCTTTTTCCAGGGTCGCCGGAATGGTCGTGACCAGCATCGATTGCTTGGCATTGGTCGGGCAACCCATGCCGCAGTAGCCGATATTCCAGCAGCCGCGCACGTTGCGCGGAATCACATGCCAGGCGTAGCCGAGTTTTTCGCAGCCTTTGCGGATGACGTCGTTGTTGGCGTTGGGCGGCACTCTCCATGGCGCGACACCCAGGCGTTGTTCCATTTTCTCGAACCAGGGCGCCATCTCGGCCGGCGTGTGGCCTTTGACGTCGTGCTCTTTGGCCCAGTGTTCCAGCGTCGGGTCCGGGGTGCGAAAGCTTGAGGTCCAGTTGATCAGCGTGGTGCCGCCCACCGCCCGACCCTGGAGGATGGTGATCGCGCCGTCCTTGCTCATGCGCCCGATGCCTTCCTGATAGAGGCTGGTGTAGGCCTGGTCTTCGAGCATCTTGAAGTCGCTGCTGGTCTTGAGCGGGCCTTCTTCGATCAGCAATACCTTGTAGCCGGCGGTGCTGAGGATTTCGGCGGTGGTCCCGCCGCCGGCACCGCTGCCGATGATCGCCACGTCCGCTTCGAGGGTCAGGTCCTCGGTCAGTCGGGCGCCGTTGTAGGTTTTCCAGCCACGGGCCAGGCCTTCGCGGAACGGATCGGGTACGGGCATGTTCGGGTTCTCTTATTATTTTGGATTCTGTGGTGAGGCGGCCGACGTCTTCGCGGGCAAGCCTCGCTCCTACAGGTTTGCCCACCCTTTGTGAACGACTCAAACCCTGTAGGAGCGAGGCTTGCCCGCGAAGGCGTCGCCACGATTTCAAACGGTGGGCGGCCCGGGATACCCACAATGCGCCCACGACCCCGCCCGGCTGTACCACGCCATCATCACCATTTGCAGCAACGAGCTGTGGCCCATGCGCAGCAGGCTCAACGAGCTGTTTTCCCAACGGTCGAGAAAGTGCCGGATCTGTTCGCTGCTGGCGTTTTCCCAACTGCCCCAGATTCCGGTCAATGGGCCGCGAGTAATGCTCATCCCCAATACATCGAACAATTGCCGGGTCAGTTTGAGCATTTCCGGCGACAGGTGATTCAGGCCGTTATCCAGGCAGTGCAAGGTCTCGGCGACGGCGGCCGGCATTTTTTCGATGGTCACAGCACCGTCGAGCATCACCGGAATCACTGCTCGCAGAAACAGCAGGTCGCCGCTGCGCAGAATCGCGAAACCGCTGGCCGGCGTATTCGACGAGCAGCCGCTGAGGCTCGCGCCTAATCCGGCCGTGGCCAGAAAAGCGCTGGCGCCGAGGCTGAATTTAAGCAGGCCGCGCCGTGACAGCGCGGGTGTATCGGACAGGCTTGGGCTCATTATTGTTATTACCCGGCGGTGATGATCGTTAGCGGATAAACAGTTTCTGGATCAGTTTCTGAATGGATTTACCGTAGGGCGGATAGATCAGTTTCGCCGCATTGAAGCGCTGTTTGATCAGCACGCCTTTGGCCTTGCTGAAGGTCAGGAAGCCCTCGCGGCCGTGGTAGTGGCCCATGCCCGAGGCGCCGATGCCGCCGAACGGCATGTCGTCCTGAGCAACGTGCAGCAAGGTGTCATTGAGGCAAACGCCGCCGGAATGGGTTTCGTGGAGGACGCGGTTTTGCTCGCGCTTGTCGTAGCCGAAGTAATACAGCGCCAGTGGGCGAGGGCGTTGGTTGATGTAGGCAAACGCTTCGTCAAGATCCTTGTACGGCACGATTGGCAGCAACGGGCCGAAGATTTCGTCCTGCATCACCGTCATGTCGTCGCTGACGTTGAGCAGCAGGCTATGACTCATGCGCCGGTCCTGGCCCTGGTCGAACAGTGGAATCAGCAGCGCGCCCTTGCTGGTGGCGTCGCTGAGGTAGCCGTTGAGCCGTGCCAGCTGCCGGTCGTTGATGATGGCGGTGTAGTCCGGGTTGTCGGCCAGCGTCGGATAAAACCCGCGAACCGCCTGGCGATAGGCTTCGACGAAAGAGCCGACGCGGTCTTCCGGTACCAGCACGTAGTCCGGGGCGACACAGGTTTGCCCGGCGTTGAGGGTCTTGCCGAAAGCGATGCGTTCGGCGGCGTCCTTGAGCGGCACATCGCGGGAAACGATGGCCGGGGACTTGCCGCCCAGTTCGAGGGTCACCGGGGTCAGGTTCTCGGCCGCCGCGCGCATCACGTGTTTGCCGATGCTGGTGGCGCCAGTGAACAGCAAATGATCGAAACGCAGCCGCGAGAACGCCACACCAATATCGGCCTCACCCAGCACCACGCAGACCAGGTCCTGGGGGAAAACCCGGCCCAGCAATTCCTTGAGCAGCAAACCGGTGGCAGGGGTCGATTCGCTGAGTTTGAGCATCACCCGATTGCCCGCCGACAACGCGCCCACCAACGGCCCGATGGCCAGGTAAAGCGGGTAGTTCCACGGCACGATCACCCCAACCACGCCTAACGGCTGATAAACCACTTTGGCTGACGCCGGTTGAAAGGCGAGGCCGACTTTGCGTCGCGAGGTTTTCATCCAGTCTTTGAGGTGCCGGCTGGCGTAGTGAATGCCGTGCAGGCTGGGCATCAGTTCGGCGAGCAGGGTTTCATCGGCGCTGCGGTGGCTGAAATCCTGGCTGATCGCATTGATCAGGGCCTGGCGCTCATTGCTCAGCAGGTCCTTCAACGCCTTTAGCCATTGCTGGCGCTGAGCTGCGGGTGGCATCGGGTTGGCGGCATACGCCGCGCGTTGAGCATCGAACAGGGTTTGGAGTTCGTCCAGAGGCTGCTGCAGGTTCTTCAGGTAGGCAATGTCTGCAGGCATGGTCGGCTCCGGATTTATTGTAATGAGGGACTTTCTAGAGTCTATGCTCTAGAAAGTCAAATGGCGCTCTGGTACAGCTTTGTTTTATCCATGCGCGGATAGGTCGTAAGATGCCCCTCATCGCACTCTGAATTAAAGCTCAAGCCATGGCCCCTCGGATCAAAACCAGCGAGCGCATCGTGCAGAACAGCCTGGAGCTGTTCAATCAACAGGGCGAGCGCAGTATCAGCACCAACCACATTGCTGCCCACATGGAGATTTCCCCGGGCAACCTGTACTACCACTTCCCCAACAAGCAGGCGATCATCGCCGTGTTGTTCAGTGAGTACGAAAACCTGGTGGACAGCTTCCTGCGCCCGCCCCAGGGGCGCGCCGCGACGGTTGAAGACAAGCGCTTCTACCTCAAGGAACTGCTCGCCGCCATGTGGCAATACCGCTTCCTGCATCGCGACCTCGAGCATTTGCTCGACAGCGATCCTGAGCTGGCTGCCCGTTACCGGCGTTTTTCCCAGCGCTGCCTGATCCAGGGCACACACATCTACGCGGGTTTCGTCGAGGCTGGCATTCTGTGCATGGACAAGGTTCAGATCGAATCCCTGACCCTCAATGCCTGGATCATTCTCACCTCGTGGGTGCGTTTTCTGTGCACTACGCGCGAAAACTCCAACCATTTGAGCGAACAGGCGATCAAACGGGGCGTGTATCAGGTGCTGGTGCTGGAGGCCGGGTTCGTCACCGATCAAGCTCACGATGCGGTGAATGCACTGTTCGAAGAGTTTTATGTGCCGCTGGCCCAGGCGCTGGAAGAAGTGCAGTAGGATTCGAGACAGACAAAATCACAGGAGCCCGTTATGCCCATTGCGCAACTGATCAGCCCGCAAGCGTTGGACCTGAAGAAGGAGACGCCGGGGCTGGTGATTCTGGATTGTCGTTTTGCCCTCGAAGACCCTGATTACGGTCAGCGCAGCTACGCCGAAGGGCATATTGCCGGATCGAGCTTTGCCGATCTGGAGCGTGATTTGAGTGGGACAGTGGTCAAGGGGATTACCGGGCGTCATCCATTGCCTGAACCCGTCGACTTGATCGAACGCTTGCAAACCTGGGGCATCAACGCCGACAGCGAAGTGGTTTTGTACGATGACGGTCCAGGCGCCTACGCGGCGCGGGCCTGGTGGTTGCTGGCGTGGCTGGGCAAGCGCGATGGCGTGTTCATTCTCGATGGCGGGCTGAAAGCCTGGCACGCCGCCGGATTGCCCCTGAGTCTTGATCCGCCGTCGATTGCCCGTGGCACCTTCACCGGGACGCCGGATGCTTCGTTGGTGCTCAGCGCCCAACAGCTCCAGCAACGTCTAGGCCAGCCCGCGTTGACCTTGCTCGACGCCCGCGGCTTGCCGCGCTTCAAGGGTGAAGTGGAGCCGATCGATCCGATTGCCGGGCACATCCCCGGCGCACAATGTGCTGCGTTCACCGATAACCTGGGCAGCGACGGGCGGTTCCTGCCGGCCGAACAGCTCAAGCAGCGGTTTGCCGCGAAGCTCGGTGATCGTTCACCGACAGAGCTGGTCGCGTATTGCGGTTCCGGCGTGACCGCCTGCCACAACCTGTTCGCCCTCTGCCTGGCGGGTTATCCGTTGGGGTCGTTGTATGCCGGGTCGTGGAGCGAGTGGATCAACGATCCTGCGCGAGGCGTCGCCAAGGGCGAATAATCCCCAATCCATTGTGGGAGCGAGCCTCTTGTGGCGAGGGGGCTTGCCCCCGTTCGGCTGCGAAGCAGTCGCAGATCGGGACGGTCTAACTGAAAAACCATATCCGCTGGCTGCGGGAGCGCTTCGCACTCCAACGGGGGCAAGCCCCCTTGCCACAAAAACTCGCCACATTTGGATCTTCGTTGTCATCCATGGTCGGGCAGCTGCCGCGCGCTGCGATACGCCCCTGGTCCCACGCCGTAAACCTGCTTGAATTGCCGACTCAGATGGCTCTGGTCGGCAAAACCCAGTTGCGTCGCGACTTCCAGCGGCAGGCAGCCGCGTTGTAACAACGCCCGTGCCCGAGCGATGCGCTGCTGCATCAACCAGGTGTGTGGCGGCATGCCGGTGGCTCTGCGAAACACTCGGGCGAAGTGGAAGGGCGACAGGTTCACCGCCGCCGCCAGTTCTTCCAGCGAGGGCGGCGCCGCCAAGCGTGATTGCAGCAGTTCCTTGGCCAGGGTTACCGCCCGGTGTTCCTTGCCAGGTTTGCTGGCGGTCGGGACCGCTGCGTGACGTTGCAACAGCGACAGCATCATTTCCCGCCAGGCCGTTTGCTGCTGCAGCGCCGTGGACGGACTCTCCAGCAAACAATGCAGTTGGCAAAACCCCTTCACCAGATCCGGATCGCGATACAACGTGGCGCCAAACGCCGGCAAGGTATCGGTCGGCAGTTCGAGCTCGTCCAGCAGTGAAAGAATCTGCCCGCTGTCGGGATAAAACGCCCGGTATAACCAACCGTCTTCCGTACCTTTGTGGCCGGTGTGCAGTTCATCCGGATTGATCAGCACCAGCGTGCCGCTACCCGCCAGATGCTCGGCACCTCGATAGCGATAACGCTGGGCGCCGGCCATGATCATGCCGATCACATAGCCGTCATGTATATGGGGGGCGAAGCGGTGTTCGATGTAGCGTGCGGACAATAACTCGACCCCGGCCAACGGCGCCGTTTGCCAGAAGTGAATCGATTCGCCCTGATCCGAACCCATGCTCTACTTGCGTCCTGTGGTGGCGAGCCATTGGGGAATGCGCCTTTCCAGGTAGTAACCCGGTTGCCGGAACGAGCCCTCGACGAAGCCGACATGCCCACCCTTGGCCTGCAATTCGAATTGGGTGGAGGCAGACAATTCGTCGGCATGCGGCAGGCTATGAGGAAAGACAAACGGGTCATCGGCCGCCTGGATAATCAGGGTCGGTGTGCGAATCTCCCCAAGGAAATAACGACTCGAAGCGCGGCGATAGTAATCCGCGGCATCGGCGAAACCATTCAGCGGTGCGGTGACCCGGCCATCGAAATCCCAGAAGGTGCGCATGTTCTCCAGCGAGCCCAGCGCCGCCAATGCCGCCAAGCCATCCTGATGCCCTTCATGCTGGAACCTGCGCTGCTTGTTCTTGATGTAGGCGACCATCTCCCGCATGAAATGCGCTTGATAGAATTTGGAAAAACCCTGGCTGATACGATCGGCACACTGATCGAGCCGAAACGGCACCGACACCGCCACCGCACCGAGTACGCCGCTGTTGCTGCCGGTTTCGCCCAGATGCTTGAGTAAAACGTTGCCACCCATGGAATAACCGACCGCATACAGCGGCGCGAGAGGGCGCTGGGTTCGCAGGTGTTTGATGGTTTCCGCCAGGTCTTCACTGGCCCCGGAATGGTAGCTGCGCGGCAACAGATTGGGTTCGCCGGAACAGCCTCGCCAGTTCAGCGCGACGCTGGCCCAACCCTGGGCGCCCAGCGCCTTCTGCACACCGGCCACGTAAGGTGAATTCGATGAGCCGGTCAGGCCGTGCAGCACCAGCACCAGTGGCACATTTGCGCTGTGGGGGCCGTGCCAGTCCAGGTCAAGGAAGTCGCCGTCTTCGAGCCATAAACGTTCGCGCTCGCGGTCCAGGTGTGTGGTTTTGCGCCATAGCGGTCCCCACAAGGTTTGTAAGTGCGGATTGCCCAGGCCGTAGGCGGGGCTGAATTGGGGGGTGAAACGTTCTGGCAGATGGGACACGATTGCTCTCGATGCAGCGGTGCTTACCCGCAGCGTTAACTGACTGAGCTTCGCACCGTTTTTACAGGCCGGACTAACCGGCGATCCCTGCCATACGTTGCCACAACGCGTAGTACACCCGTCCTGATTTTTGCTCCCGATGCAGGCGCCAATTTTCTGGCAAACCCAATATCGACGGTGCCGTTTCGCTTTCAGTGTAGACCCACGCATCGTCACTCAGCCACTGACGCTCTTCGAGCAAAGTGCAAACGGCCGGCAACAGATTCTGATTGAACGGCGGATCGAGAAACACCAGATCGAACGCCGTAGCCGGTTGGGTTTCCAGATAGCGCAAGGCGTCGGCAGTCTGTACCTGACCGGTTGTGCAGCGCAGGGTGCCCAGATGTTCCTTGATGCTCGCTACCGCAATGTTGCTGGCATCCAGTGCCTGGCCCATTGCTGCGCCACGGGACAAAGCTTCCAGAAACAGCGCACCGCTGCCGGCAAACGGATCAAGTACCTTGGCCCCGGCGACATAAGGCGCGAGCCAGTTGAACAGGGTTTCACGGACTCGGTCCGGCGTTGGACGCAAGCCTGGCGCATCGGGGAAGCTCAGCTTTCGGCTGCCCCATTCACCGCCGATGATGCGCAGTTGATTCACACCGTTATGCACGTTGTGAACAGGTTTCTTTGGACGCGATGGACGGGCCATTAATGCTCCGGAACCCCGAGCGGTTGCTCGGCAGGTTTGTCAGTAGGGGCCGGCAACGGCTTTTGTGGCACGGTCGGGCCAGCGCTGACGATGACCAGTTTGTCCGTGCTCAGGTGTTTGTTCAATGCGGTTTTGACTTGCTCGACGGTCAGGCTCTGGGACTGCTGCATGAAGTCTTCCAGGTAGCTCAGCGGCAAGTTGTAAAAACCCATGGCGCCGAGCTGCCCGACGATATCGGCGTTGCTGGCGGTGGACAGCGGGAAGCTGCCGGCCAGTTCTCGCTTGGCGTCGTCGAGTTCTTTCTCGGTGGGGCCGGTTTTAAGGTAGTCGGCGAGCACGTCCTGCACCAGTTTCAGCGTGCCTTCGCTCATCTCTGCGCGGGTTTGCAGGTTGATCATGAACGGCCCGCGAGCCTGCATCGGACTGAAACCCGAATACACGCCATAGGCCAGGCCGCGCTTCTCGCGCACTTCGCTCATCAACCGGGTGCCGAAGCCACCGCCGCCAAGGATCTGATTGCCCAGCGACAGCGCTGCGTAATCCGGATCGTCACGATCGATGCCCAGTTGCGCGATCATCAGGTTGGTTTGCTTGGACGGAAACTCGATGTGGCCGATGCTGGACTTGGGGTCGGTCGGTTGTTCGATTTTCGCCAGGGCCGGCCCTTTGGGCAGGTCGGCGGACACTTGTGCGGCAACCGCCTCGGCCTCGGCGCGCGACAAGTCGCCCACCAGTGCAATCACCACATTGCCAGCAGCGTAGGCTTTCTGATGGAAGGCCCGCAACTGCGCCAGGGTAATCGGTGGAATGCTTTTCGCCGTGCCATCGCTGGAGTGCGCGTACGGGTGATCGCCATACAAGCGGTTCATCAGCTCCAGGCTGGCGAGTTTGCCGGGGTTCTGTTTCTGGTATTCGAAGCCGGCCAGCATCTGGTTCTTGATGCGTGTAAAGGAATCGGCGGGGAGGGTCGGTTTGCCGACCACTTCAGCAAACAGCTTCAAGGCAGGCTCGCGTTTATCCGCGGCACTGAGGCTGCGCAGCGAGGCAATCGCCATGTCTTTATAGGCGCCGTTACCGAAATCGGCCCCCAGGCCTTCGAAGCCCTGGGCGATAGCGCTGACATCCTTGCCGGCCACACCTTCATTGAGCATGGCATTGGTCAGCAGTGCCAGGCCGGGAGCATCGCCGTCCTGGCTGCTGCCGGCAGCGAAGATCAGGCGCATGTCGAACATCGGCAGCTCACGGGCTTCGACGAACATTACCTTGGCGCCTTCGGCGGTGTTCCAGGTCTGCACGTTCAGTGAGCGATGGCTTGGGGTCTTGCCGTCGAGTTCCGCCAACGATTGCAGTTTCTGGCTCGCCTTGGCTTTGTCGAGGGCTTCACTGGCACTGGTCTCGTCAGACTTGGACAAATAGAAGGCGGCGGATCCGAGCAGTGCAATGACGATCAGGCCGATCAGGGCCAGGCGCGGTTTTTTACGCTCACTCATGAGTCGTCTCCTGTGGCAGTACATGGGCGACGCTGAGACGTGCGCGAGTGAAATACAGCTTGGCGGCCTTCTGGATGTCTTGCGGGGTCACGCTTTCCAGTTCGGCGAGTTCGGTGTCCATCAGTTTCCAGGACAGCCCGACAGTTTCCAGTTGGCCAATGGCGGTGGCCTGGCTGGTAATCGAGTCACGCTCGTAGACCAGACCGGCAATGACCTGTGCTCGTACGCGCTCCAGCTCTTCAGTGGAGGGCGCGGTGGTTTTCAGCTGTTCAAGCAGTTTCCACAGGCCGGCTTCCGCCTGGGCCATGGTTTTCTTCTTCTGGGTGTTCGGCGTGGCCGACAAAGTGAACAGACTGTCGCCACGGGTGTAGGCGTCGTAGCTCGACGAACCGCCGGACACCAGCTCTTCGCCGCGTTCCAGTTGCGTCGGGATCCGGCCGCTGTAGCCGCCATCGAGCAGTGCGGAAATCAGGCGCAGAGCGTTCACCGAGCGCTTGTCTTCGGCGGTAGCGATGCTCGGCACGTTGAAGGCCAGCATCAGGCTCGGCAATTGGGTCTGCACGTGCAGGGTGATCTTCCGTTCGCCGGGCTCGGCCAGTTCCAGCGGGATTTTCGCCGGTGGCACATCACGCTTGGCGATCGGGCCGAAGTAACGCTGGGCCAGGGTTTTGACCTCGTCCGGGGTGACGTCACCGACGACCACCAGGGTGGCGTTGTTCGGCACATACCAGGATTGATACCAGTGGCGCAGTTCTTCGACCTTCATGCGGTCGAGGTCCGCCATCCAGCCGATGGTCGGCGTGTGATAGCCGCTGGCGGGGTAGGCCATGGCCATGAAGCGTTCGTAGGCCTTGGACATCGGCTTGTCGTCGGTGCGCAGGCGACGTTCTTCCTTGATCACCTCGATCTCGCGGGTGAACTCGTCGGCTGGCAGGCGCAGATTGGCCATGCGGTCGGCTTCCAGTTCGAAAGCGACGCCCAGACGGTCACGGGCCAGCACTTGGTAATACGCGGTGAAGTCGTCGCTGGTGAAGGCGTTCTCTTCGGCACCGAGGTCGCGCAGGATCAGCGACGCTTCGCCGGGGCCGACTTTCTCGCTGCCCTTGAACATCATGTGTTCCAGCGCATGGGACAGCCCGGTCTGGCCCGGGGTCTCATAGCTTGAGCCGACCTTGTACCAGACCTGGGAAACGACGACCGGCGCACGATGGTCTTCGCGCACAACGACCTTCAGGCCATTGTCGAGGGTGAATTCGTGGGTGGGTTGTGGATCGGCAGCCAGGGCTGAAAGTGGCAGACAAACTGTGCTGAACAGCAGGCCTGCAGCGCGGCGGGCTAGAGCATTCATTCGTTTTTAAACCTGTTGGGCTGCCCGCTTGGTCTTAGCGTCGGCGGGCGAGAGGGTGCTAGGATACTGATCCGTTTTACTGGCGGCCACGCCTATCAGGCCTTTACGTTTGATCAGGTTGTATGGGTTTACGGCAGAAGGCTGGGTTTTATCGACTAAACTCTGCTTTTTCGCCGATTTTGCCGCTTCAGTCCTTCGTGAAATCGTTTTTTGCAAGGTGCCGTTTGCACCTCGATAAAATGTTGCGCGTGAACAAGCTGGATGAATCGCAGTCTGTTCTGCATCGAATTATTTATTGCCGAGGCGCCCTTTGGCGCGTCGCTACCGTGAGATAGCCGTCCTCCATGTTTGGTTCCAACGACGACAAGAAGACCCCAGCTGCGGCTGGCGAGAAGAAAAGCCTGTTCGGATGGCTGCGCAAAAAGCCGCAGGAACCCGTTGTCGAACAGCCACAGCCAATTCCTGAGGCAACACCTGCGCCGGTCATGGAGCAAGAGCCTGCGCCGGTTGTCCTGCCGATCGCCGAGCCGGTACTGCAATCCGCGGCCGAGCCTGCGCCTGAGCCTGAAACCGTGGTCGTGGCCCCGTTGCCGCTGACGCCAGCCGCCGAGCCGTGGCTGACGTTGCCGGTGGCGGAAGAGCCGGTGGCGTTGGTCGAAGATGAACAAGCAGCTCACATCACTCCGCCGATTCCAGCCCCGGCCGCGTTTGCTCCTGAGCCGATTCGCGCACCAGTGGTTGAGCCGGTCGTTGAACCTGTGTTCGTGGCCGAGCCTGCGCTGGTTGCTCCAGAACCTGTAGCGCCTGCATTTGTTGCTCCCGCTCCGGTTGCTCCGATTGTTCAAGCGCCTGCACCTGCACCGGTTATCGCTCCTGTCGCCACCACTCCCATCGCTCCTGTCGAAACACCGGTCGAGCCGGTGCGTACCGAGGAGACCAAAGCCGGCTTCTTCGCTCGCCTCAAACAAGGCTTGTCCAAGACCAGCGCCAGCATTGGCGAGGGCATGGCCAGCCTGTTCCTCGGCAAGAAAATCATCGATGACGAGTTGCTCGAAGACATCGAAACCCGCCTGCTGACCGCCGATGTCGGCGTCGAAGCGACGTCGGTGATCATTCAGCGCCTGACTCAGAAAGTCGCCCGCAAAGAGCTGGCCGATGCCGACGCGTTGTACAAATCCCTGCAGGCGGAACTGGCGGCGATGCTCAAGCCCGTCGAACAGCCACTGAAAATCACCTCGCAGAACAAGCCGTTCGTGATTCTGGTGGTGGGCGTCAACGGCGCCGGCAAGACCACCACCATCGGCAAACTGGCGAAGAAACTGCAACTGGAAGGCAAGAAAGTCATGCTCGCCGCCGGGGATACTTTCCGCGCCGCCGCAGTGGAGCAATTGCAGGTCTGGGGTGAGCGCAACAAGATCCCGGTGATCGCCCAGCACACTGGCGCCGACTCGGCGTCGGTCATCTTCGATGCCGTGCAGGCCGCCAAGGCCCGTGGTATTGACGTGCTGATCGCCGACACCGCCGGTCGTTTGCACACCAAAGACAACCTGATGGAAGAACTGAAAAAGGTTCGCCGGGTGATCGGCAAGCTCGACGCCGATGCGCCGCACGAAGTGCTGTTGGTGCTCGACGCCGGTACCGGCCAGAACGCCATCAATCAGGCCAAGCAATTTAACCAGACCGTCGAACTGACTGGCCTGGCGCTGACCAAACTCGATGGCACCGCCAAGGGCGGGGTGATTTTCGCCCTGGCCAAGCAGTTTGGCTTGCCGATTCGCTATATCGGTGTCGGCGAAGGCATCGACGATTTGCGTACTTTTGAAGCAGAACCCTTTGTCCAGGCATTGTTTGCCGAGCGGGAGCGTTCATGATTCGTTTCGAGCAGGTCGGTAAACGCTACCCGAATGGTCACGTCGGCTTGCATGAGCTGAGCTTTCGAGTCCGTCGGGGCGAATTTTTGTTTGTTACCGGCCATTCCGGCGCCGGTAAAAGCACCTTGTTGCGCCTGCTGCTGGCGATGGAGCGTCCGACCACCGGCAAATTGCTGCTGGCAGGGCAAGACCTGAGCACCATCAGCAATGCGCAGATTCCATTCCTGCGCCGGCAAATCGGCGTGGTGTTTCAGAATCACCAGCTGCTGTTCGATCGCACGGTGTTCAACAACGTTGCGTTGCCGCTGCAGATCCTTGGTCTGTCGAAGGCCGAAGTCGCCAAGCGCGTGGACTCGGCCCTGGAGCGCGTGGCGCTCTCGGACAAGACCGATCTCTACCCCGGCGACCTGTCCACCGGCCAGCAACAGCGCGTCGGCATCGCTCGCGCCATCGTTCACCGTCCGGCCTTGCTGCTGGCGGACGAACCGACCGGTAACCTTGACCCGCGTCTGGCGGCAGAAATCATGGGCGTGTTCGAAGACATCAACCGTTTGGGCACCAGCGTGCTGATCGCCAGTCACGACCTGGCACTGATTGCCCGCATGCGTCACCGCATGCTCACCCTGCAGCGTGGCCGATTGATCGGCGACGGGGAGGCTGGCGTATGAGTGCAACACGTAGCCCCAAGGTTTCCGAGCGCGTGGCCCCGAAAGCCGCCGATCCGCAACCGCAGTCGCAGAAGAAAAAGCGCGACGATGACGATGGCCCGGATTTCCCTACGCTGTTCCGCGCCTGGATCGAAAGCCATCGCGCCAGTCTGCTAGACAGCTTGCGCCGCTTGGGCAAACACCCGATCGGCAGCTTTTTCACCTGCATGGTGATGGCAGTTGCCCTGAGTTTGCCGATGGGCCTGTCACTTTTGCTAAGTAACGTCGAGCGTCTCGGCGGTTCCTGGCAGCGTGCGGCGCAGATTTCCCTGTACCTGCAACTCGATGCCAGCCCTGAACAGGGCGAGGCGTTGCGCGAGCAGATCAAGGGCATGCCGGGCGTGGCCGACGCCGAATACGTGGGTCGCGATCAGGCGCTGGAAGAGTTCCAGCAGCAGTCCGGGCTAGGCGAAGCGCTCAAGGAACTCCCGGAAAACCCGCTGCCGGGCGTGGTCCTGGTGACCCCGAACGAGGTCGACAAGCCCGCGCTTGAAGCATTGAGACAAAAACTTTCCGAATTGCCGAAGGTACAACAGGCGCAACTTGATCTAGTCTGGGTCGAGCGTCTGGCAGCCATCCTCAAGCTGGGCGACCGATTTGTCTTCGGTCTGACTGTGCTTTTGGTTTCTGCATTACTTTTGGTGATAGGCAATACCATTCGTCTTCATATTGAAAACCGCCGCACAGAGATAGAAGTGATTAAACTCGTCGGCGGCACTGACAGCTATGTGCGCAGGCCCTTTCTGTATATGGGTGCGCTTTATGGCTTTGGTGCGGGGATTCTTTCCTGGGGTGTATTGGCGTTCGGCCTGAACTGGCTGAACGACGCGGTGGTTGGACTGGCCGGTTTGTACGGCAGTGATTTTGCGCTGGCCGGAGTGCCAGTTGCCGACGGTCTATCGCTCTTGCTTGGCGCGGTGCTGTTGGGGTATATCGGTGCATGGATTGCAGTCGCACGCCACCTGCGGGAGCTTGCGCCAAAGTAATATCATTTTGCTCGTATTGACCTTTCAGCGTTTATGGGAACTTGTCTTTTGGTTTCCGGTCAATTTTCGCAGTGCTGAACTGCACGAGTTATGTAAGTCGGAGGTTTTTTCGTATGACCAATTCTTTGCAGCCTGCATATGCTCTGGTCCCGGGTGCGAACCTGGAGGCCTATGTGCACACGGTGAACAGCATTCCATTGCTGACACCGGAGCAGGAGCGTGAACTGGCCGAGAGTCTCTATTATGAGCAGGATTTGGGGGCGGCTCGGCAGATGGTGCTCGCCCACCTGCGTTTTGTCGTACACATTGCCCGTAGCTATTCCGGCTACGGCCTGGCCCAGGCTGACCTGATCCAGGAAGGCAACGTCGGCCTGATGAAAGCGGTCAAGCGTTTCAACCCGGAAATGGGTGTACGCCTGGTGTCCTTTGCGGTGCACTGGATCAAGGCGGAAATCCACGAGTTCATCCTGCGCAACTGGCGAATCGTGAAAGTCGCGACCACCAAGGCCCAGCGCAAGCTGTTCTTCAACCTGCGCAGCCAGAAGAAACGTCTGGCCTGGCTGAACAACGAGGAAGTCCATCGCGTGGCGGAAAGCCTCGGCGTAGAGCCGCGGGAAGTGCGCGAGATGGAAAGTCGCCTGACTGGCCATGACATGGCTTTCGATCCGGCCGCGGAAGCGGACGACGACAGTGCATTCCAGTCGCCGGCCAACTACCTGGAAGACCACCGGTACGATCCGGCCCGTCAACTGGAAGACGCCGACTGGAGCGACAACTCCAACCACAACCTGCATGAAGCGCTTGAAGTGCTGGACGACCGCAGCCGCGACATCCTCTACCAGCGCTGGCTGGCAGAAGAAAAAGCCACGCTGCACGACCTGGCGCAGAAGTACAACGTGTCGGCCGAGCGTATTCGTCAGCTCGAGAAGAGCGCGATGAACAAGCTCAAGTTGTCGATCGCCGCATAACCTGCGCGCCGGCAATAAAAAACGCCCCGATCATTGATCGTAATGCTGTTCACTTAAGCATTTGAGTCTCAGCAGGGCTTACTCGAAAATCCGATGCCAGACCTCTGGCATCGGATTTTTTATGTCTGTTCAACAAGACCTGCTCGACCTTGGCGATCTTTTCAACTTCTGCGATCTGAGTACCTTTACCCAACATATTCCGGTTGAGTGGGTAGCGTCTGCACTGGATCTCTCCAGCCAGGCGACCATTCGCCGACGTCGCTTGCCCGCCGATCAAGTGCTTTGGCTGGTACTCGGCATGGCGCTGTTTCGTGACGAGCCGGTTCACGAAGTGGCCAGGCGTTTGAACATTTGTGCCCAAGGCCTGGCCTCTGACCAGCTATTAGCCCGAAGCGGTGTAACCGAAGCGCGTAAGCGGCTCGGTGCCGATCCTGTTGAATGGTTATTCCGCAAGACAGGTCATCAATGGGGCGCGGAGCGTTATACCGATGACACCTGGCAGGGCCTGCAAGTGTTTGCGGTGGACGGAGCGCTTTTGCGCACCCCGGATACGCCCGAACTTCGAGATCATTTCGGGTCGGGAAACACCCGGACCGACCGCCAGACTCCGTTTCCCATGCTGCGCTTGGTGGCGTTGATGAATGTGCGTTCGCACGTAATCCTGGATGCCCAATTGAGCCCTTACCGACGCAGTGAAATGCGCTTGGCCGACGAGTTTTTGCAGCAGATTCCCGATCACTCGGTGACGTTATTCGATAAAGGGTTCTGGGGCGCCGAACTACTGTCGAGCCTGAATAAAGCCGGCACTCATCGGCACTGGTTGATTCCGGCCAAAAAAGGCACGGTTTGTGATGAAGTGGCTCGTTACAACCCGCACGATCGTCTGGTGCGCATGAAGGTCTCACCGCGAGCCAGAGCCCGAAATCCGGCCCTTTCAACACATTGGGAGGCCCGCGAAGTCAGCTATGAAATTCAAGGCAAACTCAAGACAGTCATGACGTCACTGCCGGCGAGCACCTACAGCACCGAAGCCGTTGCCCGGCTTTATCAGGAGCGCTGGGAGATCGAGTTAGGCTTCAGAGACATCAAAAGCTCAATGCAACAGAACGCAGTGACCTTGCGTAGCAAAAAAGTCGACTTGATCTATCAGGAAGTCTGGGGACTGTTGCTGGCTTACAACGTGGTTCGTCGGGAAGCCAGTCAGGCGGCAGTTGCGTTTGGTCGCCCCCCTCGGACATCCGCTTCAAACCAGCCTGTCAGTACATCGCGGTCCAGCTGATCGTGATGGCAGCAGCCAATCCGATTTCAGCGACAGGGAGGCGGTTATCAGAGTTAAGGGCAGGTATTGGAGGATTGTTTCTGGATCACCGCCCAAGGCCTTCGAGGCCCAGGACGGTGAAGATTTCAAAGACCCGGTTTCCCGTGGATCGTAAGGCTGCTCCACTTAAGTGAACAGCATTACGATCATTGATCGGGGCGTTTTTGTTTGTGCCCGCTTGCACCGAATCCTTGTAGGAGCGAGGCTTGCCCGCGAAGGCGGTGTGTCATTCAGCATTGATGTGTCTGACACATCGCCTTCGCGGGCAAGCCTCGCTCCTACAGGGGGTCGGGTTCAGGTTCTGCGTCGAGTTACTGAGCCCAAGGTGCCCGGCGCGAATCGTTGAGCCCGAGCAGATAGCTATCCCCGCCCAACTGACTCATCTGCTGCCGAATCCACCCGGCCCGTCTTGCAACGTAAGAGGTTGGATGGCTGACGCTCCACACCCGCGGGTTTGGCAGTACCGCAGCCAGCAAACTTGCCTGCTGTCGGGATATCGAGCGAGCGCCCACACCAAAGTGATGCCGAGCCGCCGCTTCGGCGCCAAATACGCCTTCATCCCACTCGACGCTGTTGAGGTACACCTCAAGAATCCGCTGTTTGGGCCAGAGCACCTCGATCAGCCCGGTAAACCAGGCCTCCAGGCCTTTGCGCAGCCAGCTGCGGCCAGACCACAGAAACAGGTTCTTCGACACCTGCTGGCTCAGGGTGCTGGCGCCCCGAATCGAGCCGCCGCGTTCGTTATGCGCAAACGCCGCCTGAATCGCGCCGATATCAAAGCCCCAATGCTCGGGAAACTTCTGATCCTCGCCGGCAATCACTGCGACTTTCAGGTCGTCGGAGATTTCATCCCAGGGTTTCCAGGTGCGCTGCAGGTCAATGGGTTCGCCGTCGAACCAGGATTCGACCTTGCGCTCGACCATCAACGCGGTTCCCGGTGGCGGTACCACGCGAAAGATCAGCACCAGCAATACGCTGCCACCCGCGAACCAGAGCAGGGCCTTTGTGAAACGACGGAAAATTAACTGCAGCATAGAGAGCTTGGCCGAACCCGTTGAGCCGGCCATTATACAGACCCTGTTGATCGAGTCTGACTGGAGTTCTCATGTTGCGTGGCTTCCTGATGCTGGCTGCTTTTTTCGGCTTCACCGGTGTTGCCTTGGGCGCATTCGCCGCCCATGGCCTGAAAAGCCGCCTGAGCGCCGAGTACCTGGCGATTTTTCATACGGGCGTCACCTATCAACTGGTGCACACCCTGGCATTGCTGGGTGTAGCGCTGCTGGCCACGCAGATTCCCGGTCGACTGATCACCTGGGCCGGCGCATCCTTTGCCATCGGCATTCTGTTGTTTTCCGGCAGCCTGTACCTGCTGACGATGACGGGCATCAGCAAGCTCGGGATCGTGACGCCCTTCGGTGGCCTGGCGTTCCTGGTCGGCTGGGTTTGCCTGGGGCTTGCCGCCTGGCGGTTGAGCTGACCACGCGGTCCATTTCGTGACGAATGGCTTGGGTCGGCCTGACTGATCGGGCTAGAATGCCAGCCCCTAAAAATGATGGCGGCATTCGGTATGCGCATTCAATTGAACGGCGAATCCCTTGAACTGCCCGACGGTGAAACCGTTGCGGCCCTGCTGACCCGTCTGGAACTGACCGGGCGCCGGGTGGCGGTCGAGCTCAATCTGGATATCGTCCCGCGCAGCCAGCACGCTGAAACCACGCTGAATGACGGTGATTCCGTCGAGGTGGTACACGCCATCGGCGGCGGCTAGTCGCCCGGCCCTGATGGGCACAGAATTCTGCAAGAACCTCACCCCTACAGAGGATTTCCCATGAGCATCGTTCGTAGCGACAAGCCCTTCGTCCTGGCCGGTCGTACTTACCAGTCGCGTTTGCTGGTAGGCACCGGCAAGTACCGCGACATGGAAGAAACCCGCCTGGCCATCGAAGCCTCGGGTGCCGAGATCGTCACCTTCGCCGTGCGCCGCACCAACCTCGGCCAGAACCCGGGCGAACCGAACCTGCTCGAAGTCTTGTCGCCGGATCGCTACACCTTCCTGCCTAACACCGCCGGCTGCTTCGACGCTACCGAGGCTGTGCGCACCTGCCGCCTGGCCCGTGAGCTGCTCGGCGGCCACAACCTGGTGAAGCTGGAAGTGCTGGCGGACCAGAAAACCCTGTTCCCCAACGTGATCGAAACCCTCAAGGCCGCCGAAGTGCTGGTCAAGGAAGGTTTCGACGTGATGGTTTACACAAGTGATGACCCGATCATTGCCCGTCAACTGGCGGAAATCGGTTGCATCGCAGTGATGCCGCTGGCCGGTCTGATCGGCACGGGCCTGGGGATCTGCAACCCGTACAACCTGCAGATCATCCTCGAAGAAGCCAAGATCCCGGTGTTGGTGGATGCCGGTGTCGGTACTGCCTCCGACGCCACCATCGCCATGGAACTGGGCTGTGAAGCGGTGCTGATGAACTCGGCCATCGCCCATGCCCAGCAGCCGATCATGATGGCTGAAGCCATGAAACACGCCATTGTTGCAGGTCGCTTGGCCTACCTCGCCGGCCGCATGCCGAAAAAACTCTATGCCAGCGCCTCCTCGCCGCTGGATGGTCTGATCAAGTAAGAGCCATTGATGACTGAATCAAACGACACGCCAATCCAGACGGAAGAAGGCGACGAGCGCCAACACCGCCGCATCAAGAGTTTCGTGATGCGCGCCGGGCGCATGACCGAAGGCCAGCAACGTGGTCTGGACCAAGGTACGCCGCTGTTCGTACTGCCTTTGGCCGACGCGCCGGTGGACTTCGATCAGGTATTCGGTCGCTCAGCGCCGCGCTCGCTGGAAATCGGCTTCGGCATGGGCCATTCGCTGCTGGAAATGGCCGCGGCCTCGCCGGAGCAGGATTTCATTGGCGTTGAGGTTCACCGTCCAGGTGTCGGCGCGCTGCTCAATGGCGTGCTGACTCAGGGCCTGACCAACCTGCGCGTCTACGATTGCGATGCGATCGAAGTGCTCAACCGTTGCATCGCCGACAACAGCCTCGACCGCCTGATGCTGTTTTTCCCGGACCCGTGGCACAAGAGCCGTCACCACAAGCGCCGTATCGTTCAGGCGTCGTTCGCTGAGCTGGTGCGCAGCAAGTTGAAGGTCGGCGGTGTGTTGCACATGGCTACCGACTGGGAGCCGTACGCCGAGTACATGCTGGAAGTGATGAACGTCGCGCCGGGTTACCGCAACCTCGCCGAAGACGGCAAATGCGTCCCGCGCCCTACCGAACGCCCGATCACCAAGTTCGAACGCCGCGGCGAACGTCTTGGGCATGGCGTGTGGGATCTGAAGTTCGAAAAACAGTCTTAAGTACAACGCTGTAAAAACTGTGGGAGCGAGCCTGCTCGCGATGGCGTCATAACATTCAACATCTTTGTTGACTGTCAGACCGCTATCGCGAGCAGGCTCGCTCCCACAGTTGTTTTCGGTTGTAACTGAGATCAGCGGCGATCGGCTACGACGCCGATCAACACCAGCACCACCAACAGCACCGGTGCCAGGCTGTAGTTGTTGAACTGGCTCAGGCCTTTGATGATCCATGGCGTGGCATAGATCAGCGCCACGCCGCTGCCGACCATGCACAGCAGGGCCATCAGCGGGACGCGCAAGGCGCCGGCGATGCTGCCCAGGCGTTGGTCGACCCAACCTTTTATGTCGGCGCCAAACAGCACCAGCAAGCAACCCACCAGCGCCAGAGAGATTTCCGACAGGTTGCTACGGCTCCAGCGGGACACGGTGGCGAGCAGGTCGAGTACCAGATCCATTCGATTTCCTTAGGTCAGAAATTTCTGCAGCAAGTCATTGAGAAAGAGTTGTCCGCGCAGCGTGGCCGCCAGACGTGACGGTTCGACCTGCAACAAGCCACTTTGTTCGGCCTCGCGACGGCCTTCGGCGAGGCTTTCCAGGGGCAGCCCGGTGCGCTCTGGATACAACCGCGCTTCGACGCCCTCGGTCAGGCGCAAGGCGTTCATCAGGAATTCGAACGGCAGCTCTTCGTTGGTCAGGGCTTTCTCGCCGGCCAGGAAGCTTTTGGCCGGGTTGAGATAGTCCTTCGGTAGACGGGTCTTCCAGGTACGGACGATGCGCCCGTCCGGATGGCTGAGTTTGCCATGGGCGCCGGCACCGATGCCGATGAAGTCGCCGAAACTCCAGTAATTGAGGTTATGCCGCGCCGGACGGCCGGGCAGGGCATAGGCCGAGACTTCGTATTGCGCGTAACCGTGTTCGGCCAACAGCGCCTGGCCGGCCTCCTGAATGTCCCACAGGGTGTCGTCTTCCGGCAGCGTTGGCGGCTGATTCCAGAACACTGTGTTCGGCTCCAGCGTCAGTTGATACCAGGACAGGTGCGTCGGCTTCAGGGCAATGGCCTGGCGCAGGTCGTTCAGGGCGTCGTCCAGCGACTGATCGGGCAAACCATGCATCAGGTCTAGATTGAAGTTATCGAAACCGGCCTGACGCGCCATGCCGGCGGCACGCACGGCTTCATCGCCGTTGTGAATCCGCCCCAGGGCCTTGAGTTTCTCTTCCTGAAAGCTCTGGATGCCGATCGACAGGCGATTGATGCCCAGCGCCCGGTAAGCGACGAACTTTTCCTGCTCGAAGGTTCCGGGGTTGGCTTCCAGGGTGATTTCAATGTCGCTGGTAAACGGAATTCGTTGCTCGACACCCTTGAGCAAGCGACCCAGTGCCTTGGCACTGAACAGGCTCGGCGTGCCGCCACCGAAGAAGATCGAACTCAGCTCACGGCCATAGACCGCATGCAGGTCTTGATCGAGGTCGGCCAGCAGGGCATCCACATACTCTTCTTCCGGCAACACGGGGCTGGCAGTGTGGGAGTTGAAGTCGCAATAAGGGCATTTGCGAACACACCACGGGATGTGGATGTACAACGCCAGGGGCGGCAGCACGGGCAGGGCCGCTCGAGGCGATTGGGCGGCGCCGCCGAAGATCAGCGGCGACGCGGACGAGTCATGGGTCATTTCAAGCCCAGACGCTGGCGCAGCAGATCCATTGCACGGGCGCGGTGACTGATCTGGTTCTTGTCGCTGGGCTTAAGCTCGGCGCTGGAGCACTCGCGCTCCGGCACCCAAAACAGCGGGTCGTAGCCGAAACCGTGTTCGCCGCTGGCCTGGGTCAGGATGCGCCCATGCCACAGGCCTTCGCAGAGAATCGGCAACGGATCGTCGGCATGACGCACCAGCGCCAGCACACAGACGAACTGCGCGCCGCGCTCGGCTTGCGGCACGTCTTTCAAGACGTCGAGCAGTTTGGCGTTGTTCGCCGCATCGCCTTTACCGTCGGCGTAACGGGCCGAATAAATGCCCGGCGCACCGCCGAGGAAATCCACCGCCAGCCCCGAATCGTCGGCCAAGGCTGGCAGCCCGGAAATGCGCGAGGCATTACGGGCCTTGAGAATGGCGTTCTCGACGAACGACAGGCCGGTTTCTTCAGGCTCGACGCTGCTGAACTCGCCGATCGAGCGCAAGTGCACCGATTCGCCGAGCATGGCCTGGAGTTCCTTGAGTTTGCCGGCGTTGTGGCTGGCCAGTACGAGTTGGGTGAAATTCATCATTGGCCGGGGAAAAGCTCTTGTTGGAAACTGATGGTGTTGGTTTTGTCGCCGGTCTGCACCTTGATGTCAAAGGTGCGGATTTCCTGCTGATCCACCGGGAACTGGGCGATGTAGTACACCGCGCCTGTTTCAGTGATCTGTTTGAACTTCAGCGGGATGCTTTGGCTGGTCAGGTCTTTGACCGTGCCGCTGACGTTGGCGACCAGCGGTTTGCCGTCCTTGATCACCGAGACATTGATCACGCCCTGATTCTTGCCACGGGTCAGCTCGGCCGCTTTGGCAATGTCCGGTGTCAGGAAGGTCGAGTTGAAGGTGTTGTAATGCACCGTCACATCGCCAAAGGTTTCCTTGCGCTCGCCCTTGATGACATCGGCGGCCATGGCGGTGACGCTCAGGCAGGCAGTAAGTAAAAACAGCGCTAGACGACCCATGATCGTTCTCCTCGAAATGTCGTGATTCAGACCGCGACCTTGTGGTCCTGCAGCCCGGGGCTGCTGACTCGGTAAATACCGATTTCACCTAACAGATTAGGCCATAGCTTACTGGCCCACCCGTGCCGATGCTGTTGATCCACGGCAAGCCGATCAATGACCTTGGCTTCACGTTCGCGACACAGCGCTTCAAAGTCTTCGAAAGTGCAGAAGTGGATGTTCGGCGTGTTGTACCAGGTGTATGGCAGAAAATCCGAAACCGGCATCCGGCCCTTGCTTGCCAGGTACCAGCGGCAGCGCCAGTGACCGAAGTTGGGGAAGGTGATGATGCACTGGCGACCGACCCGCAGCATTTCGTCGAGGATCTTGTCCGGGTAGTGCACAGCTTGCAGGGCCTGGGTCATGACCACGATGTCGAAGCTGTTACTGGCAAAGTTGCCCAGACCCTTGTCCAGATCTTGCTCGATGACGTTGATACCCTTGGCCACGCACTCGGCAATGTTATTCGGGTCGTTTTCCAGGCCATAGCCGGTAACCTGTTTGTGGTCGCGCAGCCAGGTCAGCAACTCGCCGTCACCGCAACCGAGGTCGAGCACGCGGCTGCCGGCGGGGATCCATTCCTGGATGATTTCCAGATCGGCTCTCATGTCTTCCTCAAAGCGCTATACGGTTCATGTAATTGCTGAAGGCCTGCAAATAACGCGGGATCGGAATCAGGAAGGCGTCGTGGCCTTGCGGAGCATCGATCTCCAGGTAGCAGACGTCTTTCCTGGCCGCCATCAGCGCGTCCACCAGCTCGCGCGAGCGGGCAGGGGAGAAGCGCCAGTCGGTGGTGAAGGACATCACGCAGAACCTCGCCTGGGCATTGGCGAAGGTTTTCGCCAGGTCATCGTCGAAGTTTGCCGCCGGGTCGAAGTAGTCCAGTGCCTTGGTCATCAGCAGGTAGGTGTTGGCGTCGAAACGTCCGGAAAACTCTTCGCCCTGATAGCGCAGGTAGCTTTCGACCTGAAACTCGACGCTGTGGAAGTCGTAGTTGAGCTTTTCGCTCTTCAGGCCGCGACCGAATTTCTCGCCCATGGAGTCGTCGGACAGGTACGTGATGTGCCCGACCATCCGCGCCAGCATCAGCCCGCGCTTGGGGATCACACCTGCTTCCTGGAACGAGCCGCCGTGGAACTCCGGGTCGGTGAGGATCGCCTGGCGTGCGACTTCGTTGAACGCAATGTTCTGTGCCGACAGCTTCGGTGCCGAGGCGATGGCCAGGCAGTGCCGCACGCGGTCCGGGTAGGTGATGGTCCACTGCAAGGCCTGCATGCCGCCGAGGCTGCCGCCGATCACCGCCGCCCATTGGCGGATGCCGAGCAGGTCGGCGAGGCGTGCCTGGCTGTGGACCCAGTCTTCCACGGTCAGTACCGGGAAATCGGCGCCGAATGGCTTGCCGGTTTCCGGATTGACACTGCTGGGGCCGGTGGAGCCATTGCACCCGCCGAGATTATTCAGGCTGACCACGAAGAACTTGTTGGTGTCGATCGGCTTGCCGGGGCCGATGCAGCTGTCCCACCAACCGGGTTTGCGGTCGTCGGGGCTGTGGAAGCCGGCAGCGTGATGGTGACCGGACAAGGCGTGGCAGATCAGCACGGCGTTGCTCGCCGTAGCGTTCAGCGTGCCATAGGTTTCGTAGATCAGGTCATAAGCGGGCAGCGAACGTCCGCAGGCCAAGGCCAGGGGTTCACTGAAGTGCGCCACTTGCGGCGTCACCAGACCAACAGAATCGGGGGGGAAGGCAGCTGGCATCGACCCTGCTCTCATTGAAATGAGGCGTAAGTCTAAAGACCGCTGTGGCTAGCGGCAAGCAAAGGCCGGGCCTGATTTCATTCAGTTAGACCGAGGTGCGCCATTCGCGGGCAAGCCTCGCTCCTACAGGTTTGAGATCATTCCCAAATTATGTGAACACCCCAAACCCGTAGGAGCGAGGCTTGCCCGCGAAGAACGATGACGCGGTCAGTCTGCCGGGCGCAGCAGATCCGGCAAATCCGGCAATTTCTTCGGCGAACAAATCCGCACCCGTTTCTGCCGGTTCAGCTCTCCGCTGATCAAACTCATCTGACTCTTGGAAACCCCGAATGCCTTGGCCAGAAACGCCATCAGGTATGCATTGGCCTTGCCCTCGACCGGCGGTGCGGTCAGGCGGATCTTCAGGCGATCGCCATGCAGCCCGCAGAAATCATCGCTGCGGGCCGCCGGTTGCAGGTGACATTCCAGAATCAGGTCATCACCGTCCCAGCGAAAGTAGCTCATCAGATCAGGCCGAGCAGCCCCATCGGCATGAGGGCGAAGTTCGCAAGGCGCGGGATCAGCCAGCTTTGCAGTAACTGGATCACGATGAACGCGAAGATCGGCGAGATATCGAGGCCGCCCAGGTTCGGAATGATCCGACGGAACGGGGCGAGTACCGGTTCAGTGATCTGAGCAACCAACTCTGCACCCGGGTTGTGGCTCCCCGGGGCGACCCAGGAAAGAATCACGCTGATGATCATCGCCCAGAAAATAATATTCAAAAACAGCGAGAAGAGCGCGATCAGCGCCCACGGCACCAGGAACAGCCAGTCGACCATGAAGCCTTTGAGCAGCAGGATCACCCCAATCAGCAGCATCTGAATGATCAGCGCCAATACCAGTGACGACATGTCCAGCCCGAACATGCTCGGGATGACCCGGCGCAGCGGCTTGAGCAGCGGTTGAGTGGCTTTCACGGCGAACTGGCAGAGCGGGTTGTAAAAGTTCGCCCGAACCAGTTGCAGGATGAAACGCATCAGCACGATCAGCAGGTACAGGCTGCCCAGGGTTTTAATTATGAAAATGGCAGCGTCATTGAGTCCGAGCATCATTGATTCCTTTGTAAGAGCTGATTAGCGGCCAAGTTGCTCAGCCATCTCGGCCGAGCGGTGCGCAGCGGCGCCGAGTGCTTTTTCTACCAGGGCTTCGAAGCCGCCGGCCTGGAACGACTTGATTGCAGCTTCGGTGGTGCCCGCAGGCGACGTCACGCGACGACGCAACTCAGCCGCGTCGACATCGCTTGCGACCGCCATGTGGGCAGCACCCAAAGCGGTTTGCACGGTCAGTTGTGCGGCGATGTCCGCTGGCAGGCCGAGCTTCACGCCCGCGGCGGTCATGGCTTCGATCAGCAGGAAGAAATACGCCGGGCCCGAACCGGAAACGGCCGTGACCGCGTCCAGTTGCTGTTCTTCGTTCAGCCACAGGGCAATGCCAACCGCCGACAGCAGCTCTTCAGCTTGCTGGCGTTGTTCGGTGCTCACTTCGCTGGTGGCGAACAAACCGCTCACGCCCTGACGCAGCAGCGCCGGAGTGTTAGGCATGCAGCGCACGATAGGCTGGGCGCCAAGCCAGTTTTTCATGCTGGCGCAGGTGATGCCGGCCGCAATCGAGACCACCAGTTGATTCGGCGCAAGGCTTGGGCGAATGGCTTCGCAAACGGCTTTCATCGCCTGGGGTTTGACCGCCAGCACGATCACGTCCACGCCCTGAATGGCGTCGGCGTTGTCGGCAAACACTTCGATGCCGTGTTCGGCGCTCACGCGGGCACGGGTTTGTTCACCCGGATCGCTGGCGCGGATTTGCGCGGCGTCCAGACCTTTGGCGCGCAGGCCGCCGATCAGGCTGGCGGCCATGTTGCCGGCTCCGATAAAGGCAATACGAGTCTTGCTCATGTCAGGTCCTTATAAAGAGAGGTGTCAGCCATTGTTTCAAGACTGGCCGTAGTCGCGGGCACCAAACAGGGCCGTTCCGATACGGACCCAAGTGGCGCCCATGGCAATGGCCGACTCGAGGTCGTGGCTCATGCCCATGGAAAGTGTGTCGAGTGGCAGGTTCAGGCTGGCTTGCAGGCTCTGCACGGCAGCAAAAGCAGCGTCCTGGGCGGCGCGATCTTCAGTCGGCTCGGGAATCGCCATCAGCCCGCGCAATTTCAAACGCGGCAGCGCGCTGATGGCATTGGCCAAGGCGGGCAGATCGGCCGGGGTGCAGCCGGACTTGCTGGCTTCACCACTGACGTTGACCTGGATGCAGATGTTCAATGGAGGCAAATCGGCAGGACGTTGTTCGGACAGGCGTTGTGCGATTTTCAAGCGATCCACGGAATGCACCCAGTCGAAATGCTCGGCGATAGCGCGAGTCTTGTTCGATTGAATGGGGCCGATGAAGTGCCAGATCAAGGGCAGGTCGGCCAATTCGAGCTGTTTGCCCAAGGCTTCCTGCAGGTAGTTTTCGCCAAAGTCGCGGATCCCGGCGGCGTAGGCTTCCCGTAGGGCTTCGGCGGGTTTGGTCTTGCTCACGGCTAGCAGCTGGATGCTGTGCTCGTTGCGCCCGGCGGCGAGGGCGGCAGCACGGATGCGTGAACTAACCTGAGCGATGTTGTCTGCTATCGTGGACATCAAGAGGCGCCAGCGGTCTGAAGGTTCGCGGCATTCTACTGGAATTGAGGAGCGCTATGGATATCACTGAGCTGCTGGCGTTCAGCGCCAAACAAGGCGCGTCTGACCTGCACCTGTCCGCTGGCCTGCCACCGATGATTCGTGTCGACGGCGATGTGCGACGCATCAACCTGCCGGCCCTGGACCACAAGGAAGTGCATGAGCTGATCTACGACATCATGAACGACCTCCAGCGGGTGGACTTCGAGAAGCATCTTGAAACCGACTTTTCCTTCGAAGTGCCCGGCGTGGCGCGTTTTCGGGTCAATGCCTTCAACCAGAATCGGGGTGCGGGCGCGGTTTTCCGGACCATCCCGTCCAAGGTCCTGAGCATGGACGACCTGGGGATGGGGGAAGTGTTTCGCAAGATTACCGAAGCGCCCCGGGGGCTGGTGCTGGTGACCGGCCCGACCGGTTCGGGCAAGTCCACCACGTTGGCGGCGATGATCGATTACCTGAACAACCATCGCCATCACCACATCCTCACCATCGAAGACCCGATCGAGTTCGTCCACGAGTCGCGCAAATGCCTGATCAATCAGCGCGAAGTCCATCGTGATACCCGCAGCTTCGCCACGGCGCTGCGCTCGGCCCTGCGCGAAGACCCGGACGTGATTCTGGTGGGGGAAATGCGTGATCTGGAGACTATTCGGCTGGCATTGACTGCCGCCGAGACCGGTCACCTGGTATTCGGCACGCTGCACACCACGTCGGCGGCGAAAACCATCGACCGGGTGGTGGATGTGTTTCCGGGCGACGAGAAATCGATGGTGCGTTCAATGCTCTCCGAGTCGTTGCTGGCGGTGGTGTCGCAGACATTGATCAAGAAAATCGGCGGCGGTCGAATTGCGGCCCACGAAATCATGCTCGGCACTTCGGCGATCCGTAACCTGATCCGCGAAGACAAGGTGGCGCAGATGTACTCGTCGATTCAGACCGGAGGGTCGCTGGGGATGCAGACACTGGATATGTGCCTGAAAGAGTTGGTGACCAAGGGGGTGATCAGCCGCGAGCATGCGCGGGAGAAGGCGCGCTCGCCAGATAATTTTTGAGGTTGGAATGCGAACCTGTGGCGAGGGAGCTTGCTCCCGCTGGGCTGCGAAGCGGCCCCAAAAAACTGCGAGCGCTGCGCACTCGAACGGGAGCAAGCTCCCTCGCCACAAATGCCCACCTTCGAAAGGTGGGGGGATTTCAAATCAACGCTGAACAACCCGCAACGCGTTCTGTTCTTTCGGCAGAACCCGCTTGGCAACCACGTAGTGGCTTTCCCAGTACGGTTTCTTCAGGGTGTCGATGGTCACCGACTTGCCACGCCGTGGTGCGTGGATGAAGCGGTCGTTGCCCAGGTAGATGGCAACATGATTGACCCGACGGCTCTTGATGTTGAAGAAAATCAGGTCGCCTGGCTTCAGATCGTTGCGATCGACCTTCTCGCCATGACCGCTGGCCATGGCGTTGGAGGTGCGTGGCAGGTCAAACGTGGCGTCGTTGAACGCGTATTTCACCAGACCGCTGCAATCGAACCCTTTACTTGGGCTGCTGCCACCCCAACGATAAGGTGTACCGAGCACGTTTACCGCGCGGCTCAGTACGTTGCTGCTTTCCTTGGTCGCCATCGGCGGGACCAGCTTGCTGTTTACGCTGCTCAGTTGGCTGGAGCGTTTTACGGTCTGTTTGTTTTTGCTCGAAGGAGCAGAAGCATGGGATTTGGGGGTGTAACCATTAACGTTGGGAAGACGTTGCTCACGATTGGTGGCGTGGGCGGCCAGGGGCAATAATAGGCAAATGGTTAGCCATGTCTTGAAAAATGGACGCATTAGGCAAGGCTCATATGGGTGAACGCGCAACTTTATAACAGCTTTTTTGGCCCTTCCGAGGCCGTTGGTCGATTCAAACGGCGGGCCACGGAACTAAATAAGCGGAAAAATTGACGCGGTTGTCGGACAAAAGTCAGGTATTACAAGGCTTTGGCAGGAATGAAGTTAGCATTTGCCGTATGTCGGCCGCCTGTAAAAAAGTCACAAAGAATTCAAGAATATTTCTCTATCGTGTGAGTCGAGGTCATCCATGAACACCTATCAACACCCCGTTTCAGAGCAAGACACACACAGCAAAGTGATTGGTTACCTGTTGTGGATTTTCGGTTTTACCGGGGCTCACCGCTTCTATTACGGCAAGCCGGTGACCGGGACAATCTGGTTTTTTACCTTCGGTTTGCTGGGTATCGGCTGGTTGATCGATCTGTTTCTGATCCCCTCCATGGACCGTGAAGCGGACCTGCGCTTTACCGCTGGCCCCATCGAATACAACGTTGCGTGGATTCTGCTGACGTTTCTGGGGGTATTCGGTGTGCACCGGATGTATCAGGGGAAATGGATCAGCGGTTTGCTGTATCTGGTGACAGGCGGGGTGTTTTTTCTGGGGGTGTTGTATGACTTCTGGACGTTGAATGACCAAGTGTCGATTCGCAATGCCCAGAATAGAGGCGCCTTCCAGTAAGTTGTGGCGAGGGAGCTTGCTCCCGCTGGGTCGCGAAGCGACCCCAAAACAGGTCTGCTGCGCAGCCCAGCGGGAGCAAGCTCCCTCGCCACAGGTCTCACGCCTGGTGACTGATCCGCCCATCCACCAGGGTGTAATGCACCACACCCGGCAGGCTGTGGCCAATGAATGGGCAGTTTTCGCCCTTGGACAACCAGGTTTCACCGGCCACGGTTGAGGCGGCAGGGTCGAACAGCACGATATCTGCCGGCCCACCTACCGCCAATTTGCCCGCTGGCAGACGCAATGCTTCGGCAGGGCCTGCGCCCAAGCGTGCGAGTAGCGTTGGCAGATCCAGCAAACCGTCTTCCACCAAGGTCATTGCCAGCGGCAGCAGCAGTTCAACACTGCTGATGCCCGGCTCGGTGGCACCGAACGGTGCCAGTTTGGCATCGCGTTCATGGGGCTGGTGATGGCTGGAGATGGCTGACACCACCCCCGACTTCACCGCTGCCCGCAGGCCGTCGCGGTCGGCGCGGGTGCGCAGCGGCGGCTGGACGTGATAGAGGCTGCTGAAGTCGATCAGCGCTTCGTCGGTGAGGATCAGCTGATACAACGCCACGTCCGCCGTGACCTTCAGGCCACGGGCCTGGGCTTGGGCGATCAGCGCCACACCGCGGGCGCTGGTGAGCTGGCTGAAGTGTGCGCGTACGCCGCTTTGCTCGACCAGCAGCAGGTCCCGGGCCAGGGCTACGGTTTCAGCGGTTTCCGGAATGCCCGGCAAACCGAGGAAACTCGCAGTCGGGCCTTCGTGAGCCAGGCCACCTTCGGCCAGATCATGGTCCTGCGAATTGAAAATCACCGTCAGGTCGAACGTCGCCGCGTATTCCAGCGCCCGGCACAGGGTGCGGGTGTTGCGAAAGCTCTCCAGACCGTTGCCGAAGGCCACGCAACCGGCATCGCGCAGCGCAACGAGTTCGGCCAGCTGTTCGCCATCCAGGCCTTTGCTCAGAGCGCCGATCGGGAAGACTTTGGTGTTGCCGGCTTCGCGGGCGCGGTCGAGGATCAGTTCGGCCACGGCGGAGGTGTCCAGCACCGGTTTGGTTTTTGGCGGGCAGCACAGGCTGGTCACGCCACCGGCAGCGGCGGCACGGGTTTCGCTGGCGATCGAGCCTTTGCGGCTGTAGCCCGGCTCGCGCAGGGCGACGTTCAGGTCAACCAGGCCGGGGGCGGCAATCAGACCTTTGGCGTCGATGGTGTCTACTGCAACGAAACCCGCTGGAGCGGCGCCAAGGGCGACGATCTTGCAGGCTTCAACGTGGATATCAGTCACTTGATCCAGGCCGCTGGCCGGATCGATAACGCGTGCGCCGAGAATGCTGAGCTTCACTGGGCGTTCTCCTGCTCGAATTGGCGCTGGGCTGTTTGCCCGCTCATGGCCATGGACAGCACAGCCATACGAATCGCGATGCCGTAGGTCACCTGGTTGAGGATCACCGAGTGCGGGCCGTCGGCCACCGCCGACTCAATTTCCACCCCGCGGTTGATCGGCCCCGGGTGCATGACGATGCAATCCGGTTTGGCCCCGGCCAGGCGCGCGGTGGTCAGGCCGAACAGGCGGTAGAACTCGCCTTCGCTCGGCAGCAGGCCGCCGGTCATGCGTTCACGCTGCAGGCGCAGCATGATCACCACGTCGACGTCTTTCAGGCCTTCGGTCATGTCGGTGTAGACCTTCACGCCGTACTGCTCGATGCCGATCGGCAGCAGGGTTTTCGGCGCAATCACGCGGATGTCCGGGCAGCCGAGGGTTTTCAGGGCCAGCATGTTCGAGCGCGCTACCCGCGAGTGCAGGATGTCGCCGACGATGGCCACCGAAAGGTTTTCGAAGCCGCCCTTGTGCCGACGGATGGTGAGCATGTCGAGCATGCCCTGGGTCGGGTGGGCGTGACGGCCGTCGCCGCCGTTGATGATCGCCACTTGCGGGCAAACATGCTCGGCGATGAAGTGCGCCGCACCGGAATCACCGTGGCGCACGACGAACATGTCGGCGGCCATGGCTTCCAGGTTGCGCAGGGTGTCGAGCAGGGTTTCGCCCTTGCTCGCTGACGACGTCGACACGTTCAGGGTGATCACGTCGGCCGACAGCCGCTGGGCCGCCAGTTCGAAGGTGGTGCGGGTGCGGGTGGAGTTCTCGAAGAACACGTTGCACACGGTCTTGCCGCGCAGCAACGGGACTTTCTTCACCGCCCGGGCGCCAACCTCGAGGAACGAGTCGGCGGTGTCGAGGATTTCCGTCAGTAGCTCGCGGCGCAAACCGTCGAGCGAGAGGAAGTGGCGCAGCTGGCCCTGATCATTGAGCTGCAGCGGGCGCTTGGTTTCTAGAGGCGTCATCGCGAGGGGGACTCTCAATAGGGCAAATTAAAGGGCGAGGTCTTGAAGTTCGAGCTTGAGTTCCGGGCCGGACAGTTTCACTCGTTCGTGGGCCGCCAGCGACAGCGTCGCGCCAACCACGTTCGGGCGGATCGGCAGCTCACCGGCGTCCAGGTCCAGCAGGCATACCAGCGTCACGCTGGCCGGGCGGCCGTAGTCGAAGAGCTCGTTCATCGCAGCGCGGATGGTCCGACCGCTCATCAGCACGTCATCAATCAGCACCAGATGCTGGCCTTCGATCTCGAATGGCAGCGCCGATGGGCGTACTTGTGGATGCAGGCCGTTCTGACTGAAGTCGTCGCGGTAGAACGAAACGTCCAAAGTGCCCAGTGGCGAATCGCTGCCCAGTTCATCGAGCAACGCCTGCGCGACCCAGACGCCACCGGTCCGAATGCCGATATAGCGCGGTTCACTGATGCCACGGTTTTCCAGATAAGCCTTGAGACGGATCGCCATCTGGCTGATCAGTTCGGCGGGATTGGGCAGGCTCATGGTTTGCTCCTTCTTTGTCCCGAGCCGGATGCCGCTTGAGTGGTGGCTCGGGTTGTAGCTAAGGGAGACGCCGCAGCGGCTCTTCAGAATTAGGTGCGGTCAGGATTCGAACAGCGCGGTGTTTTCGTCGAGCCAGCCTTGCAGCAGCAGGGCGGCGGCGATGGCATCGACCGGGTTGTCGCGGTAACTGCCTTTCTGGCCGCCACGGACCAGGCGTTCGCCCTTGGCCTCGAAGGTGGTCAGGCGCTCGTCGTGAGTATAAAAGGGCAGGTTGTAGCGGCCGTTCAAGCGCCGGGCGAACTTCTCGGCCCGCAGGCACATGTCGCTCGGCGTGCCATCCATGTTCAGCGGCAGGCCGACCACCACAGCGTCGGGTTTCCACTCTTTAATCAGCGCTTCGACCTGATTCCAGTCAGGGATGCCGTTTTGCGCCTTCAAGGTGCACAGCTCGCGGGCCTGACCGGTAATCACCTGACCGACCGCAACGCCGATCTGTTTGGTGCCGTAGTCGAAACCCAAAATCAACCGCAGGGCCATCAGGCGTGCCCCGCCTGGCTGGTGAGCAGGCTGAGATTGACGCCCAGGTGCTTGGCTGCTGCTTCAAGACGTAATTCGCTGCTGGTGTTGAACAGGATGTCGGCATCGAACGGGCAGGTCAGCCAGGCGTTGTCGGCCAGTTCGGCTTCTAATTGCCCGGCTTCCCAACCGGCGTAGCCGAGGGTGATCAGGCTTTTCGCGGGGCCGACGCCGTCGGCGATGGCGAACAGCACGTCCTGGGAGGTCGACAGGGACAGCTCGCCTTCCAGATCAACGGTCGCCTGAAAAGATTTGCCCGATGGGTGCAGGACAAAACCGCGATCGGTTTGCACCGGGCCACCCATAAAGATCGGCACATGCTGGCAGAGCACGGGCGGTTCGATATCGGGGCGCAATTGCTCGAGGATATCGGCCAGGTTCAGGTCCTGCGGGCGGTTGACCACCAGCCCCATGGCACCATTGGCCGTGTGCTCGACGATGTAGGTCAAGGTGTGCGCAAAGTTCGGGTCGGCCATGTGAGGCATGGCGATCAGGAAGTGATGCTTGAGGTAGCTGGGGCTGACGTTCTTCATGAGCGCTAGTGTGGCGTTGGAGGGGCGAACTGACAAGCCGAGGATGCACAGGAAATGCCTGCGCGGATGTCTTTTTGATGTGGTTTTGCTTGAGGGCGCCTTCGCGGGCAAGCCTCGCTCCTACGGGCCATTCGCCATTTTCGTGGTGCACACCAAACCTGTAGGAGCGAGGCTTGCCCGCGAAGGCGTCGGCTCAATCGCCGCAAATCAATCGGTCAATTACTGGACAACCGGTCCCCACGCGCAAACTTCCACGTCCGAATAATTTCCAGGCGGTCGATGTCTGACAGATCCCCGGTAAACGGTGCAAACGGTGCCGCGAGGCGCACGATGCGCTGCGCCGCCTGGTCCAGCAGCGGCTGGCCGGAAGACTCCAGCACCAGCACTTCATACAGCGAGCCGTCGCGGTTGATCGAGACCATCAGTCGCAAATTGCCGTAAATCTGTTTGCGCCGTGCCTCGTCGGGGTAGTTGAGGTTGCCGATGCGCTCGACCTTCTTGCGCCATTCATCCTTGTACCAGGCACCCTTGTCGCGCATGGTCGATGCGGCGCTCAAACGGTGGATGCGCGGGCGCTTGGCGTACAGCTGTTGTTCGTTGGCCAGTTCGGCTTCCAGGCTGGCGATGTCGCTGGACAACTGCGAGCTGTCGAACGTCGGTGCCGCCACTTGGGGTTTGGCTTGGGGCTTGGGTTCTTCAGTCTTGGTTGCGGCTTTTTTCGGCTTCGGCGCGACGGTGGTCACAGACGCCTTGGGCGCGGCTTCCTGCACTTGAGGCTTGGCCGCCGGCGGTGGGGTGACTTGCTGCACCTTGTTGTCCTGGAATGGCGCGACCTCGGTGGTCTTGGGAATTGCCTTTTTATCCAGGGTGCCGCTGCCTTCCTGGTTTTCCTGGGCGAGAAAGTCAGCCTTCTCAGGCTTTTTCTCGCTTTTGAAGGTGGCGAGGGTGATTTCCAGGGTTTTGCTGATTTGCTGGGGTTCGACCATGGAGAACCCGACGCCCAACAACAAGGCCAGATGGATCAGCGCCGCCAGAAACAGGGTAAAACCGAGGCGATCAGCCGGACGCACGCCACGGTGGGCGAGTTCAGGGGGCAGATCGGACGGGAGTGTCATAACCAAAAACCAACATAGAGTTTTTCACGAGCCCGGCATGATAACGCAATGTTGGTTTTTAGCTTCAAGCTACAAGTTTCAAGCGACAAGCTGTATGCCGCGAGCTTCAAGCTTGCGGCTTGAGGCTTGCAACTTGCAGCTTTTTCTCTATGGCATCCATCAGAAGGCCACCAATGTCGGTGCCGAACGCGTTATCGATCTCGCGAATGCAGGTCGGGCTGGTGACGTTGATTTCGGTCAGATGCTCACCGATCACGTCGAGACCGACGAACAGCAAGCCCTTCTCACGCAGGGTCGGGCCGACTTGCGCGGCGATCCAGCGATCTTTCTCGGTCAGCGGTCGGGCTTCGCCACGGCCACCGGCGGCGAGGTTGCCACGGGTTTCGCCCGCGGCCGGAATCCGGGCCAGGCAGTAATCCACCGGCTCGCCGTCGATCATCAGGATGCGTTTGTCGCCATCAACGATCGCCGGCAGGTAACCCTGGATCATGATCTGCTGCCGGCCATGCAAGGTCAGGGTTTCGAGGATCACCGACAGGTTCGGGTGGCCAGCGGTGTGACGGAAGATCGACGAACCGCCCATGCCGTCCAGCGGCTTGAGGATCACGTCACCGTGATGGTCGGCGAATTCACGCAACACGTCCGGGCGACGGCTGACGATGGTCGGTGGCGTGCACTGCGGGAACAGCGTGGCGAACAGTTTTTCGTTGCAGTCACGCAGGCTTTGCGGCTTGTTGACCACCAGCACGCCGGCATTTTCCGCTTGTTCCAGCAAATACGTGGAATAGACGAATTCCATGTCGAACGGCGGATCCTTGCGCATCAGGATCACGTCCAGATCACTCAGCAGTGCATCGCTTTCGGCACCCAGCTCAAACCATTTTTCCGGGTTGGCGAACACCTTCAGCGGACGCATCCGCGCGCGCGCTTCGCCTTCAGCCTGATACAAGTCGCGCTGTTCCATATAGAACAGTTCCCAGCCACGCTTTTGCGCGGCCAGCAGCATGGCCAGCGAGCTATCCTTTTTATAGGAGATGCTGGCGATAGGATCCATGACAATCCCGACGCGAACGCTCATGGGGTTTTCCTCGAAATTGGGGGTGGAAAGTGTTGTGAAAAAGTGGCGTCAGAGTGGCGCTGAGTGGGTTCCCGGTCAAGGGAAAACCACCGCCAGGGTCGCCCGATAGATTGGATGGGGAGACTGTGCTAAAAAGGCTGCCATGCCCTGTTGGCCCTTAAGTATCAAGGGTTTCGAGCCAGCGATGAGCGGCAAACGGACAAATTGATTCACAAAGGCGACGGTAGAGCCACTATGGAACAGCATTCCAGCGCCTTGAAGGTCATGGTGATCGATGATTCGAAAACGATTCGTCGTACCGCCGAAACGCTGTTGAAAAACGTGGGCTGTGAAGTCATTACCGCAATCGATGGTTTCGATGCCCTGGCCAAGATTGCCGACAATCACCCCGGCATCATCTTTGTCGACATCATGATGCCGCGTCTGGATGGTTATCAGACCTGCGCTTTAATCAAGAACAACAGTGCGTTCAAGTCCACGCCAGTGATTATGCTGTCGTCCAGGGACGGGTTGTTCGACAAGGCCAAAGGCCGGATCGTCGGTTCCGACCAGTTTTTGACCAAGCCTTTCAGCAAGGAAGAACTGCTGAACGCGATCCAGGCCCATGTACCGGGCTTCGCAGTCGTTTCGCCGCAGTAGGACACGCACAGTGACGCTCGGCCATGGGGCCCGGTGTCGACAAGAATGGGGAAGACCATGGCACGTATTCTGATCGTCGATGATTCGCCGACTGAAATGTACAAACTGACCGGCATGCTCGAAAAGCACGGTCATGAAGTGTTGAAAGCCGAAAACGGCGCCGACGGCGTGGCCCTGGCCCGTCAGGAAAAACCCGACGCGGTGCTGATGGACATCGTCATGCCCGGCCTCAACGGTTTCCAGGCGACCCGTCAGCTGACCAAAGACCCGGAAACCGGGCACATCCCGGTGATCATCATCACCACCAAGGATCAGGAAACCGACAAAGTCTGGGGCACGCGCCAAGGCGCCAAGGACTACCTGACCAAACCGGTCGACGAAGACACCCTGATCAAGACCCTGAACAACGTGCTGGCCGGTTGATCGTCCGGCCATGACCGAGTCGCTGACGGCTTTCGAACTGCTGCTGCAGATTGACCAGCGCTGTCGTCTGCTGGCGGCGGACCTGCCGTCCCAGCCGACCCGACAGGACAGCTGGAGCGGCATCGGTTTTCGCTTGGGTGAGCATTGGTACGTCGCGCCCATGGGTGAAGTCAGCGAAGTCCTGCACGAACCGCGTGTTACCCAATTGCCGGGGGTCAAGCCCTGGGTCAAGGGCGTGGCCAACCTGCGCGGGCGATTGCTGCCGATCATGGATTTGAGTGGCTTCATCGGTCATGAACTGTCGAATCTGCGCAAGCAGCGGCGGGTTTTGGTGGTGGAGCACAACGAGGTGTTTGCCGGGTTACTGGTCGATGAAGTGTTTGGCTTGCAGCACTTTGCCCAGGACAGCCTGGAACCGGTCGATACCTTGAGCGGCCCGATTGCACCGTTCATCAAAGGCCGGTTTCAGCGTGAACAGAATTGGCAGGTGTTCAGCCCGTTTGCGTTGGCGCAGTCACAGAGCTTCATGAGCGTAGCGCGGGGCGACGCCGCAATCCTGTAGGAGCGAGGCTTGCCCGCGAAGAACGATAACGCGGTAATCCTGCGGGACCGCAGCGCCTGCTTCGCGGGCAAGCCTCGCTCCTACAAGGGCATTGGGTGAATTAAGCAGTACAGGCGAGGACCGATGATAAAAGCTAAAACAGACAAGCCAGAAGGGTCGCGCAGCCGGTCGCAGATCATTGCGCTGTTCATCGCGTTGATCGTCTTCATCATGCTGCTGTTCGCCAACTTCGCGTACCTCAACACCCAGGCGAATTACGACAAACAGTACATCGGCCACGCCGGCGAGCTGCGCGTGCTGTCCCAACGTATCGCCAAAAATGCCACCGAAGCCGCCGCCGGCAAGGCTGCCGCGTTCAAGTTGCTCGGTGATGCGCGCAACGATTTCGCCCTGCGTTGGAGCTATCTGAAGAAAGGCGATCCTTCCACTGGCCTGCCGCCGGCACCGTCCGCCGTGCGCCCGGAAATGCGCGCCGTGCAGCTGGATTGGGAGCGTCTGCTGAAAAACACCGACGCCATCCTCTCCAGCGAGCAGACTGTGTTGTCTTTGCATCAAGTCGCCGCAACGCTGGCCGAAACCGTGCCGCAGTTGCAGGTCGAGTATGAGAAGGTCGTCGAAACCCTCCTGCAGCGTGGCGCCCCGGCCACTCAAGTGGCGATGGCCCAGCGTCAGTCGCTGCTGGCCGAGCGGATTCTTGGTGCGGTGAATACCGTGTTGTCCGGCGATGAAAATTCGCAGCAGGCGGCCGACGCTTTCGGTCGCGATGCGGCGCGTTTCGGCCTGGTGCTCAACGGCATGCTTCAGGGCAATGCGGCACTGAAAATCAGCCAGGTCGAAGACCGTGATGCACGCGCCCGGTTGACCGAGATTTCCGAACTGTTCGAATTCGTATCGGGTTCGGTGGACGAAATCCTCGAAACCTCGCCGGAGCTGTTCAAGGTCCGCGAATCGGCCACCAACATCTTTACCCTGTCGCAAACCCTGCTCGATGAAGCCTCGCACCTGGCCAGCCGTTTCGAAAACCTCGCCGGCGGGCGCAACACCGATACCATCGGCGGCTATGTGCTGGGCTTGCTGGCGCTGATGTCGATCATCCTCATCGGCCTGGTGATGGTGCGTGAAACCAACCGTCAGCTGCGTGAAACCGCCGAGAAGAACGAGCGTAACCAGAACGCGATCATGCGTTTGCTGGACGAAATCGAAGACCTCGCCGATGGCGACCTGACCGTGACCGCCTCGGTGACCGAAGACTTCACCGGCACCATCGCCGACTCGATCAACTATTCCGTCGACCAACTGCGCGATCTGGTGGCGACCATCAACCTCACTGCCGGCCAGGTCGCCGCCGCCGTGCAGGAAACCCAGGCCACCGCCATGCACCTGGCCCAGGCCTCGGAGCATCAGGCGCAGCAGATTTCCGAAGCCTCCACGGCCATAAACGACATGGCCCAGTCCATCGATCAGGTCTCGGCCAACGCCGCCGAATCCTCTGCGGTGGCCGAACGCTCGGTGGAGATCGCCAACAAGGGCAATGAGGTAGTGCACAACACCATTCATGGCATGGACAATATTCGCGAGCAGATTCAGGACACCGCCAAGCGCATCAAGCGGCTGGGTGAGTCTTCTCAGGAAATCGGCGACATTGTCAGCCTGATCGATGACATCGCCGATCAGACCAACATCCTCGCTCTTAACGCGGCGATTCAGGCGTCCATGGCCGGTGACGCCGGGCGCGGTTTTGCGGTGGTGGCCGACGAAGTACAGCGTCTGGCCGAGCGTTCATCCGCGGCGACCCGGCAGATCGAAACGCTGGTGCGGGCGATTCAGGCCGACACCAACGAAGCGGTGATTTCCATGGAACAGACCACCACCGAAGTGGTGCGCGGCGCGCGTCTGGCGCAGGATGCCGGGGTGGCCCTGGAAGAAATCGAAGGCGTATCGAAGACCCTCGCGGCATTGATCCAGAGTATTTCCAACGCCGCGCAGCAACAGACTTCGTCGGCCGGCCAGATTTCCCTGACGATGAATGTGATCCAGCAGATCACCACGCAGACCTCGTCCGGCTCCACCGCCACCGCCGAGAGCATCGGCAACCTGGCGAAAATGGCCAGCCAGCTGCGGCGTTCGGTGTCCGGTTTCACCTTGCCGGCCGCTAAAGCGCAGGCTGCGGACAAAGCTTGAACCGCCTCAGGGCGTATGCATTTGATTGGAGTAGTTATGGGTGATCGGCACGACTATGTGGCCCTCGAGTGGGTCAAAGGCGAGATTGCCGAAACGCTGAAACAGGCTCATCAGGCGATCGAAACCCTGATCGACGATCCACAGGCGACGCACACGCTGAGTGAGTGTCTGGCCTGTGTCCATCAGGTTCACGGTAGCTTGCAGATGGTCGAGTTCTACGGCGCGGCCTTGCTCGCCGAAGAGATCGAGCAGTTGACCAGCGCCTTGCAGCAAAACCGCGTCAGCCATCGTGACGAGGCGATCCATCTGTTACTGCAAGCCCTGGGGCAATTGCCGACTTACCTCGACCGGGTGCAAGGCGCCCGTCGTGACTTACCGCTGGTGGTGTTGCCGCTGCTCAACGACCTGCGCAGCGCCCGCGGCGAAAGCCTGTTGTCGGAAACCAGCCTGTTCAGCCCGCAACTGCCGGAGCTGCTACCTCTGGGCCCAGAGGCCTTGGCGCTGCTGGAGCCGTCCGACTTGCCGAATGTGCTGCGCAAATTGCGGCAGATGTTGCAGATGGCCCTGGTCGGTTTGTTGCGCGAACAGGATGACGAAACCCACTTCGGTTATCTGGCCAAGGTGTTTGCGCGCCTCGAAGTGCTGTGCGACAACGCGCCCTTGAGCCCGTTATGGCAAGTCGCTTCAGCACTGGTCGAAGGCATGCGTAATGGCTCGATCGCCAACAGCCCGGCGTTGCGCAGCCTGTTCAAGGATGCCGACAAAGAGCTCAAGCGTTTGCTCGAACAGGGCATGCCCGCAATCAATCAACCGGCACCGCCGGAGCTGCTCAAGAGTTTGTTGTTCTATATTGCCAAGGCCGAACACCCCACCGGGCAGATGCTGACCATGAAAGATCGCTACTCACTTGACGATGCGCTACCCGACGGCGCGATGGTCGATGAAGAACGGGCAAGGCTGGCCGGCCCTGACCGCGACGCCATGCGTTCGGTATTGGCGGCACTGTGCGAAGAGCTGGTGCGGGTCAAGGAGCGCTTGGACTTGTTCGTGCGCAGCGACCGTCAGCACACCTCGGACCTCGAAAGCCTGCTGGCGCCCCTGCGGCAAATCGCCGACACCTTGGCGGTGCTCGGTTTCGGCCAGCCGCGCAAGGTCATCATCGATCAACTGGCAGTGGTGCTGAGCCTCGCTCAGGGCCAGCGTGAACCTAACGACGCGACCCTCATGGATGTCGCCGGGGCCTTGCTTTACGTCGAAGCGACCCTGGCCGGCATGGTCGGTACCGTGGAGCCGGAAAGCCAGGAAGACAGCCGTCTGCCGACCACCGACCTGACGCAGATCCATCAGATCGTGATCAAGGAAGCGCGCATTTGCCTGCAACAGGCCAAGGACATGATCGTCGACTACATCGACGCCGACTGGGACCGCCAGCATTTGCAACCCTTGCCGGCGTTGCTGACCCAGGTGCGCGGCGCGTTGGCGATGATTCCGCTGGCCCGCGCGGCGAGCCTGGTCGAGACCTGCAACGGCTTCATCCGCGAACATCTGCTGGTGGACCCGGGCCAGCCCGGCTGGCAGCAACTGGACAGCCTGGCCGACGTCATCACCAGCATCGAATATTACCTGGAGCGCCTCAGCGACGACCCCGAAGCGCCGGGGGAACACCTGCTCGACGTCGCGGAAAAAGGCCTGGCCTCGCTCGGCTTCTTTCCCATCGAACAGCAGGTGCCGATGCTCAAGGATGTGCTCAGCCCCAGTGAAGCCCTGGTCATGCAGGACATGCAGGAGCTGGACGACCCCGAAACCGTTCAGTCTCTGGCCGATGTGCTGGCCAGCCCGGTGTCGTCCGTCAACCCGCCAGCCCTGACCACGCCGGGTAGCCTGTTGCCGCCGCCCACCGGTGAAGAACCGGTGGACGATGAGCTGCGGGACGTCTTCCTCGAAGAGACTGACGAGGTGCTGGAAATCCTCGAGGAGTATCTGCCGCGCTGGTCGGCCAGCCCCGACAGCACATCGGTCTTGAGTGAATTGCGTCGCGCCTTCCACACCCTCAAAGGCAGTGGCCGGATGGTCCGTGCGCTGGTGCTGGGTGAGTTGGCCTGGGCGGTGGAAAACCTGCTCAATCGCGTGCTGGAACACAGCGTTGCACCTTCGCTTGCGGTGCAACAACTGGTGGGTGATGCGCTGAAGCTGCTGCCGGAACTGGTGGCCGAGTTCGCCGCTAATACCCAGCGCCAGCGCAACGATGTCGATCAATTGGCCGCCCGCGCCCATGCCCTCGCCAAGGGTGATAAGCCGGTATCCGATGAAGACGTGCAGGATGTCGCGGCGCTCGATCCACTGTTGCTGGAGATCTTCCGCAACGAAGCCGAAACCCATTTGAGCAGCCTCAATCGCTTCCTCGACCAAGCTTCCGAACACGTACCGCTTCAGGCCAGCGACGAGTTGCAGCGGGCGTTGCACACGCTCAAGGGCAGCGCCTCGATGGCCGGCGTGCTGCCGATTGCCGAGCTGGCGGCGTCGCTGGATGAACTGGCCCGGGAGTACAAGGCGCACCGGATTGCCCTCGACCTGGACGAAGTTGAATTGCTGCTGGAAGCCGAAGGGCTGTTCCGCCTTGGGCTGCGACAACTCAAGAGCGACCCGCTGGCTGAAATCCCCGATGCCCGCTCGCTGATCGAGCGAACCCACGCAGTGCTGGTCGAGCGTCTGCAAAGCCTGTTGAGCACGCCCAATACGAAGCAGCGCATCAAGCGCGATCCACAACTGATCAACAATTTTCTTGCCCAGGGCATGGACATCCTGCTGGACGCTGAAAGCCTGTTGCAGCGCTGGCAGCAGCATCCCGGCGAGCGGCAGGAACTCAGCGCGCTGCTCGACGAACTGACCACCCTCGGCGAAGGCGCGCACTTGGCCGATCTGCATCCGGTGGATGAACTTTGCGAAGCATTGCTCGACCTGTATGGCGCAGTGGAAGAAAGCAGCCTGGCGGTCAGCGACCGATTTTTTCATGAGGCGCAAAGTGCCCATGAAGCGCTGATCAACATGCTCGACGAACTGGCCGCCGGCCAGGAAGTCACTGCCCAACCGCAGCGGGTGCGGGCCTTGCGCGGCTTGCTCGATGAGAGTCTCGATCCATCCGCCATGGGCCTGATCCGCAGTGACGGCAGCCGCACCCTGAGCATCCGGGAGCTGGGCAGCGCCACCGCCGAGCTGGAGCAGAGCGCGACGCAGGTGGAGCTGGACGACGAAATCGTTTCGATCTTCCTTGAAGAAGCGGTGGATATCCTCGAGAGCGCTGGTCAGGCTTTGCAGCGCTGGCTGAGTGACCCGGACAACGCCGCGCCGTTGTTGTCCTTGCAGCGCGATTTGCACACCCTCAAGGGCGGTGCGCGGATGGCCGAGGTCGAACCGGTCGGCGATCTGGCCCATGAACTTGAAAGCCTTTACGAAGGCCTGGTGGACCGCCGTTACAGTCACAGCGAAACGCTCGCGCAATTGCTGCAACAGAGCCATGACCGACTGGCCGCGTTCCTTGATCAATTGCAGCACAACCGTCCATTGGGTGATCCGGGCGAGTTGATCGCGGCCATTCGTGAGTTTCGCCAGGGCAATGCTGGCAGCGCCGAGGTGATCGAACCAGCGGTCAGCCATGACTCGGCGGGCCATGATCCCGAGCTTCTGGAGATCTTCCTCGAGGAAGGTTTCGACATCATTGAAAACTCCGGCGCGGCACTGTTGCGCTGGCAGGCCGAGCCGTCGAATCGCCAGGAAATGGAAACCCTGCTGCGCGACTTGCACACCCTCAAGGGCGGCGCGCGAATGGTGGAAATTGCGCCGATTGGCGACCTGGCCCACGAACTGGAATTCCTCTACGAAGGCTTGTCGGCTGGCGTGCTGCAACCCACCGCCGAGTTATTCTCGTTGTTGCAACGCAGCCATGACCGACTGGCGCAGATGCTCGACGCCACCCGCGCCGGTCAGCCATTGCCGCCGGCCGATCGGCTGATCGATGCGATCAAGAATTTCAGCCATCCGGCGGTGCCCGAAACATCGGCACCCGTGACGCTGCCGGTAGCGCCTAAAGCTGAGCCAACCGCGCTGCAACCGGAAGGCACCGATACGGTCAAGGTCTCGGCGGAATTGCTCGACGACCTGGTCAATCTGGCCGGGGAAACTTCAATCTTCCGTGGCCGCATCGAACAACAGGTCAACGACGCGAGGGTGGCCCTGAGCGAGATGGAAACCACCATCGAGCGCATGCGCGACCAATTGCGCCGCCTCGATACCGAAACCCAGGGGCGGATTCTCAGCCGTCAGCAAGTCGAAGCCGAACGCCTGGGCTACGAAGAGTTCGACCCGCTGGAGATGGACCGTCACTCGCAGCTGCAACAGTTGTCACGAGCGCTGTTCGAGTCTGCCTCCGACCTGCTCGACCTCAAGGAAACCCTCGAGCGGCGCAATCACGACGCGGAAAACCTGCTGCAACAACAAGGCCGCATCAACACCGAATTGCAGGAAGGTCTGATGCGTACGCGCATGGTGCCGTTCGAGCGAATGCTGCCGCGTTTGAAACGCATCGTTCGGCAGGTCGCCAGCGAGCTGGGCAAGGACGTGGACTTCGTCGTCGGCAACGCCGAAGGCGAGATGGACCGCAACGTCCTCGAACGCATGGCTGCGCCACTGGAACACATGCTGCGCAATGCCGTCGACCATGGGCTGGAGTCGGCCGAGGTGCGTATTGCGGCGGGTAAACCGGCCCAAGGCAAGATCACCCTGGACTTGTCCCGAGAGGGTGGCGACATCATTTTCGACATCCGCGACGACGGCGCCGGCGTGCCTTTGGACGCCGTGCGGCGCAAGGCGATCAAGCGCGGGTTGCTCGACCCGGACAGCGACATCAGCGATCGCGACGTGCTGCAATTCATCCTGCAACCGGGGTTCTCCACTGCCGAGAAAATCACTCAGATCTCCGGGCGTGGCGTCGGCATGGATGTGGTTCACGAAGAAGTCCGGCAGCTCGGCGGCAGTATGACCATCGACTCGGTGCCAGGACAGGGCGTGCATTTCCGGATTCGCTTGCCGTTCACCGTGTCGGTCAACCGCGCGTTGATGGTGCAATGCGGGGAGGATCAATACGCGATCCCGCTGAACACCATCGACGGCATTGTTCGTGTGTTGCCCAACGAACTCGAAGGGCATTACCGGCTCGATCCGCCGACCTACGAATACGCCGGGCAACGTTACGAGTTGTGCTATCTCGGTGAACTGCTGAAAACCAGCACCCGCCCAAAACTGCTGGGCCAGAGCCTGCCGTTGCCGGTATTGCTGGTGCAATGCAACGAGCGGCATGTCGCAGTGCAGGTCGATGCCATGGCCGGCACCCGGGAAATCGTGGTCAAAAGCCTTGGCCCGCAGTTCGCCGCGGTGCAGGGGTTGTCCGGCGCGACGATTCTCGGTGATGGCCGTGTGGTACTGATTCTCGACTTGCTGGCGCCGATCCGCGCGATGCAAGCACAGGTGCCGAAGCGGCCTGTGACTCAAGACGTAGAGCCTGAGCCGCAACGGCCGTTGCTGGTGCTGGTGGTCGACGATTCGGTCACCGTGCGCAAGGTCACCAGCCGTTTGCTGGAACGCCACGGCATGAACGTGCTGATCGCCAAGGACGGTGTCGACGCCATGTTGCTGCTCGAAGAACACATGCCCGACCTGATGCTGCTGGACATCGAAATGCCGCGCATGGACGGCTTCGAAGTAGCAACCCAGGTACGCGCCGACGAACGCTTGCGGCATCTGCCGATCATCATGATCACCTCCCGTACCGGCCAGAAACACCGCGACCGCGCCATGGCCATCGGCGTCAACGACTACCTCGGCAAGCCATACCAGGAATCGGTGCTGCTCGACAGCATCGCCCGGTGGAGCAAAACCCATGCATGAACACCGCTCCAGCAACCTCACAGGGCTTTTATTGCCCTTGGCTGATCGCAACCTGATCCTGCCCAACGTCGCTGTCGCCGAACTCATCGACTATCAGCCGGGGGCTTTCGATCTCGATACACCGCCGTGGTATTTGGGGCGGGTGACGTGGCGGGAGAGGCAAATTCCGTTGCTCAGTTTCGAATCGGCATGCGGCAACAAAGTGGTGATCGGTGAGCGAGCACGGATCGTTATCCTCAACGCCCTCGGCGGGCGGCCTGAGCTGAAGTTCATTGCGCTGCTGGTGCAGGGGATTCCGCGGTCTTACAAACTCGACAGCCAGTTGAGCTATGTGGATGTGCCGTTGTGTGCGCTGGAGCAGGCGGCGGTGCAGGTGGGGGAGCAAGTGGCCAAGGTGCCTGACTTGCTCGCGCTGGAGGAACTGCTTGTAAACGCGGGTCTGGTCTGACCGGATCGCCCGTGGCGAGGGGGCTTGCCCCCGTTGGGTTGCGAAGCAGCCCCAAAACCTGCAACCGACGTGTATCAGGTACACCGCATGCATTTTTCTGTGGCGAGGGAGCTTGCTCCCGCTGGGGCGCGAAGCGGCCCCAAAACCTGCAATCGAGGTGTATCAGGTACACCGAGAATAATGGTTTTACGACTGCTGCGCAGCCGAACGGGAGCAAGCTCCCTCGCCACGGGGGTTTCTGCGTTAAACCCCGGCCCGAGCCTTCATCTGCAACGACTCATGATGATCCAGCACCCGCTCCACCAACAACTGCACGCCATCGGCCAAACGGCTGAGCGCCAAGGCTACAGAGCGGCGTGAGCCTTCCACATCGTCTGCCAGATCGGCAGCAATGGCGCTGATGGACAGCAGGTCTTCGGAGGCATTGGCCAGAAGGGCTTCGGTGTCGATATCGGGGGAGACGGTGAAGAGCTGGGATTTACGGCGTTTGGCCGGTTTTTCGTGGGATGGCGGGAAGTAATGGGAGAAGGCGCGGTCAGCGGCTTCCTTCATTTTTTCTGCATCGAGGGATGCTTGGGAATCGGTCCCGGATTCTGGCGGGTTGGGAGTAGCTTTGAACATTGTGCATCTCCAGTAATGAGTTTCAGCTGCTCCATCGGTTCCACGCGAAGGGGTGGCAGCTGTACGCAGGTTGGAACCCGAGGTGGAGAAAACCCGGCAGACCCGAAGGTCTCCCGCGTACAGCCGCCATAACGGAATACACACATTAAAGGTGCGCAAGCATACGTCATGAGGGGCGCTTTTGCGCCTTCTACACCTCGGGGTTCCAATCCCGGTCGCTGGATTGGCAGCGACACACAAACGATAAAGATCAACGCAAAACCGCACCAGTCAGCGGGTTCCGGCATTGCTGTAGGCAGCGACGCCAGACTGCGTAGCCTCTCACCGTTCCTGCGGACAAACTTTTAAACACAAAACCTCAAGCTGTCGGACTTCCCTGTGGCGAGGGAGCTTGCTCCCGCTGGGTTGCGAAGCAGCCCCAAAACCTGCAACCGGGGTGTATCAAGTACACCGAGAACAATGGTTTACGCTGCGCAAGGTTGAAGATTCCCAAAAAGGGACCTATCGTTCCTTTTTTGGGACTTATCGGTCGTTGCCGTGAAAAACCTGTCATTGAGCGAAGCCTTGTTCACCACCACCCAGCAAAAAGTGCTTGGCCTGCTGTTTGGTAAACCCGACCAAAGCTTTTACGCCAACGAGATCGCCCGCTGGGCTCAAGTGGGTAAAGGCAGCCTCATGCGCGAGCTGGATCGGTTGCAGCGGGCAGGCGTGCTGACCATGACCCGTCAGGGCAACCAGACCCACTATCAAGCCAATCCCGTCTGCCCGATCTATACCGAATTACTGGGCATCGCCCGCAAAACCTTTGGCATTGCCGAGCCTCTGCGTCAGGCGCTCCAACCCTTTGCCGAACAGATCACCTGGGCATTTGTATACGGCTCTATCGCCAAGGATCAGGCAAACGCATCCAGTGACATTGATCTCATGCTGATCGGCGAGGGCCTGCACTACAGTGAAGTGATGGAGCGGCTCATGCCGATGGAGGAGCAGTTGGGCCGCGTCCTCAACCCGACGTTCTACACCCCCGACGACTGGGCCGCCAAACTGCTGGCTGAAAATAGTTTTGTCGTGCGGGTAGCGCAGCAGGACAAGATCAATCTGATTGGGGGAAACCCTTTGTAGTCCAAGGATGGGCAGCAACGAGAACCTGGAAAACCTGTTACGTAGCGGTGGACTGAAAGCTGAGCCTCCGGATCGCAAGGAATGCGAAGGGCTGATGCGTTCGGCTGTGGACCGATTGAAAGACGCGCAAACGTCTTCGCTTTCCTTCGCGAGTCGTTTCGACCTGGCTTACAACGCTGCCCATGCCCATGCCCATGCCCATGCCCATGCCCTTGCACTGACGGCTCTACGCTTGTGCGGCTACCGTTCAGACAAGCGATATCTGGTGTTTCAGTGCCTGGTTCATACCGCTGATGTTGGCAAAGTACAGGTTCGGCTATTCGCCCTGTGCCATGAGCGACGAAACCTGGCGGAGTACGAAGGCTATATGGATGAAGATCCGGCGTTGTTGGCGCAGCTATTGGAAAGTGCTGAACAGCTCCTGATTCGAGTGCAGGAACAGATGGCGTCCTTCAGTTCATCGCGGACCTGATCGTTCCCACGCTCTGCGTGGGAATGCAGCCCGGGACGCTCCGCGTCCCATTCGAGAGCTGGAACGCGGAGCGTCCCTTGAGGCATTCCCACGCAGAGCGTGGGAACGATCGGGACGGTGTTCGATCATTACGGTCAGCGTAACGATCCGTCCCTCTGCTTGATTGATGCCCCCACCCAACGCTTCTAAGGTGACCCCCACGACAGCGAACCCGTGGAGTGGTCATGACAACAACAATATCCCCCGACTCGCGATGGACGCGGCGGCGCAGCGAAAAGCAGCGGCGCCTCGAATGGGTGAAGGGGCTTGCCGACGGTGTGGTGTTGCCCACCGACAAGATCGTTGCGGCGCTGGAGGCATTGATCCTGCCCGGCGACCGTGTGGTGCTGGAGGGCAATAACCAGAAGCAGGCGGATTTCCTCTCCCGTTCCCTGGCCAAGGCCGATCCGGGCAAGCTGCATGACCTGCACATGATCATGCCCAGCGTCGGGCGTTCCGAGCACCTGGACCTGTTCGAGCGCGGCATTGCGCGCAAGCTCGACTTCTCTTTTGCCGGCACCCAAAGCCTGCGCATCAGTCAGTTGCTCGAAGACGGCCTGCTGGAAATCGGCGCGATCCACACCTACATCGAGCTCTATGCGCGGCTGGTGGTCGACCTGATTCCCAACGTCGTGCTCTCGGCCGGTTTCATGGCCGACCGCGCCGGCAACATCTACACCGGCCCGAGCACCGAAGACACCCCCGCATTGATTGAGCCGGCCGCGTTCAGCGATGGCATCGTCATCGTCCAGGTCAACCAATTGGTGGACGACGTCAGCGAACTGCCCCGTGTCGACATCCCCGCGTCCTGGGTCGACTTCGTGGTGGTGGCCGACAAACCGTTCTACATCGAACCGCTGTTCACCCGCGACCCACGCCACATCAAGCCTGTGCACGTGTTGATGGCGATGATGGCGATCCGCGGGATCTATGAAAAACACAACGTCCAGTCCCTGAACCACGGCATCGGTTTCAACACCGCCGCCATTGAACTGATCCTGCCGACCTACGGCGAATCCCTCGGTTTGAAGGGCAAGATCTGCCGCAACTGGACCCTCAATCCTCACCCAACCCTGATCCCGGCCATCGAAAGCGGCTGGGTCGAAAGCGTGCATTGCTTTGGCACCGAACTGGGCATGGAAAACTACATCGCTGCCCGGCCCGATGTGTTCTTCACCGGCCGCGACGGTTCACTGCGTTCCAACCGGATGTTCTGCCAATTGGCCGGGCAGTACGCGGTGGACCTGTTCATCGGTGCAACCCTGCAGGTCGATGGCGACGGTCACTCCTCCACCGTGACTCGTGGACGGCTGGCCGGTTTCGGGGGGGCGCCGAACATGGGCCACGACCCGCGCGGTCGCCGTCACGGCACGCCGGCCTGGCTCGACATGCGTCACGACGACGCGCCCGAAGCGCTGCTGGAGCGCGGTAAAAAACTTGTGGTGCAAATGGTCGAGACCTTCCAGGAGGGCGGCAAACCGACCTTCGTCGAAACCCTCGACGCGGTGGAAGTGGCGAAGAAAAGCGGCATGCCGCTGGCGCCGATCATGATCTACGGCGACGACGTCACCCATCTGTTGACCGAGGAAGGCATCGCCTATTTGTACAAGGCCCGTTCCCTCGAAGAACGTCAGGCGATGATCGCCGCCGTCGCCGGGGTGACCGCCATCGGCCTGCGCCACAACCCGAAAGACACCGCCCGCATGCGCCGCGAAGGCCTGATCGCTTTGCCCGAAGACCTCGGCATCCGCCGCACCGACGCCACCCGCGAGTTGCTCGCAGCGAAAAGCGTGGCCGATCTGGTGGAGTGGTCCGGTGGTCTCTACAACCCGCCCGCCAAGTTCAGGAGCTGGTAATGCACGCATTCAACCTGCAACCGAAACCTTTAACCCTGACTGAGCGGCTGGCGGATCTCGCGGTGGACGCGCTGATCGACGAAGCGGACTTGTCGCCGAAACCGGCGCTGGTCGACCGTCGCGGCAATGGCGCGCACACCGATTTACACCTGAGCCTGATGCACGCCTCGGCGCTGTCGTTGTGGCCGGCGTTCAAGGCAATGGCGGACGCGGCCAGCGAATGTGGCGAAGTCGGTTTACCCCTGCGCGAAGCCCTTGGGCGGATTGGCCGCGACGGTGAACAAACGATGCTCGCCACCACCAACGGTGTGAATACTCATCGTGGGGCGATCTGGGCGTTGGGGCTGTTGGTTGCCGCCGCTGCGCTCGAACCTGAATCCCGCACCGCCAGCGGCATCACGTTGCGCGCCGCACGCCTGGCCTTGCTCGATGACCGCTACGCCCCGCGTCCCCTAAGCCATGGCGCTCAAGTGGCCCAACGTTATGGCGCTCGCGGTGCCCGTGAAGAGGCGCAGCTTGGTTTTCCGGCGGTGATTCAACGCGCTCTGCCGCAACTCAAGCGCAGCCGCGCCGCAGGTCATGGCGAACAGAACGCCCGGCTCGATGCCTTGCTGGCGATCATGACGACGCTGGCCGACACCTGCGTGCTCTACCGCGCAGGTGAAACCGGCCTGCACACCATGCAACTCGGCGCGCAAGCGGTGCTCGATGCCGGCGGCAGCGCCAGCCTGGCCGGTCGCCGCCGTTTGCATGAGCTGGACCAACAATTAATCGCATTGAATGCCTCGCCCGGCGGCGCTGCGGACTTGCTCGCAGCCTGCCTGTTTATCGACCGCATCGAGTCGGGCGCCGGCGTCCTCCAGGGAGCGTTTTGATGGAAACCTTATCCTTTGAATTCCCCGCCGGGCAGCCGCCACGGGGCAGGGCGCTGGTGGGCTGCGTGGGCTCGGGCGATCTGGAAGTGCTGATCGAACCGGGGCTGGCCGGCAAGCTGACGATCCAGGTGCAGACCTCGGTCAACGGCAGCGAACAACGCTGGCAGCATCTGTTTGCGCGGATGTTCGACGGCCAGACACCGCCCGCGATGGCGATCGATATCCACGATTTCGGCGCCACTCCCGGCGTGGTGCGCTTGCGCCTGGAACAAGGCTTCGAGGAGATCAGCCATGACTGACAGCGCAGCGCTTCTCAGCAAACATAGCTTCGTCGAACTCGGCGCCCGGCAACGAGCGAAAGCCCTGCTCGACGCAGGTACTTTCCGTGAACTGCTCGACCCGTTTCAGCGCGTCATGTCGCCGTGGCTGTTGCGCCAGGGCGTGGTGCCGCAAGCCGATGACGGCGTGGTGATCGCCAAGGGCAGCCTCGGCGGTTTGCCGGTGGTGATCGCAGCCATCGAAGGCGCGTTTCAGGGCGGCAGCCTCGGTGAAGTCGGCGGGGCGAAGATTGCCGGCGCGCTGGAACTGGCCGCCGAGGACAACCGCAAAGGCATTCCCACTCGCGCCGTGTTGCTGCTGGAAACCGGTGGCGTGCGTTTGCAGGAGGCCAATCTGGGGCTGGCGGCGATTGCCGATATTCATGCGGCGATTGTCGATTTGCGCCAGTACCAACCGGTAGTCGGCGTGGTCGCCGGCAGCGTCGGCTGTTTTGGCGGCATGTCGATTGCCGCCGGGTTGTGCAGCTATTTGCTGGTGACTCAGGAAGCGCGCCTTGGCCTCAACGGCCCTCAGGTGATCGAACAGGAAGCCGGTCTTGAGGAATACGACTCCCGCGATCGCCCGTTTATCTGGAGCCTGACCGGCGGTGAGCAACGTTTCGCCAGCGGTCTGGTGGACCGCTATGTCGCCGACGACGTGGCGCAGATTCAGCAGCAGGTCAGCGAATTGCTCAAGCAGGGTTTGCCGGCGCAGCAACGCAGCCGCCAGGCCGAATGGTTTCTGCAACGGCTGGCGCGTCTGGACGCTGAACCACAAATCGAGCCGGCAACGGTTCGCAATCTGTATCTAGGAGAGCGCTCATGAGTTCGTATTCCCTGAGAGGCTTGAACTGGTTCAACGCCTTGAGTGCCGGCGCAAAACCGGTCTCGGGTTTGCCGGCGTCGTTGAAAGTCGCCGATGGTTTATTGGGCGATCTACCCGTGCGGTTTATCGCAGTGGTGGCCGATCCCGACAACCGTTTCGTCCGCGCCCGCAATGGCGAGGTCGGTTTGCTGGAAGGCTGGGGCCTGGCCAAAGCGGTGGATGACGTCATTGCCGCGGATAACGACAAACCTCAAAAACGCGCACTGATCGCCATCGTCGATGTGCCGAGCCAGGCTTACGGCCGACGCGAAGAAGCCCTCGGCATTCATCAGGCCCTGGCCGGTGCGGCAGACAGTTATGCCCGCGCCCGACTGGCTGGGCATGCAGTGATCGGTTTGCTGGTGGGCAAGGCGATGTCCGGGGCGTTTCTCGCTCATGGCTATCAGGCCAACCGGCTGATCGCGCTACGCGATCCGGGCGTGATGGTGCATGCGATGGGCAAGGCGTCGGCGGCGCGGGTTACCTTGCGCAGTGTCGAAGAGCTTGAAGCCTTGGCCGCCAGCGTGCCGCCGATGGCCTATGACATCGATAGCTTTGCCAGCCTGGGCCTGCTCTGGGAAACCTTGTCGGTGGATCAGATCGAGCAGCCGACGACGGCGGATCTGGCGCGAGTGAACGAGTGTCTGGTTCAGGCGATTGAAGATGTCGGGGCAACTCGTCGCGATTTGAGCGGCCGCTTGGGTGCGAACAATCGCGCCGCGTCGAGCAAGGTTCGCCAACTGCTGAGAGAGCAGTGGTGAGCACGCTTCTGGCCCACGACCTGCTTTGGGGGATGGCCCCGGAGCAGCTGCCTGCGGATGCGCCTGCGTGGGCGATCGAGTCGGTCAGCACAGGTCAGCCGGTGGTGGTTCGGCGTGCGATGACTGCGCCGGATCAGATCGCGGTCGGGGTACGAGGACGCTTGCGTGAGCAGCGTTATGCAACGTCGATGGCGATCACGGCGATTTCACGTCGGGTAAGTCCGGAAGAGCTTTGTCATGTCGAGACGGCTCGGGATCTGCCGGCGTTGCGAGCACTGGTGCAGCTGCGGCCAATGCTCGATGCCTGCGGTTGGGTGTGGGGTGTCAGCGGCAGCGCCGGGTTTGAATTGGCCAGCGGTTTTGTGGCGTTGCATGAGCGCAGCGATCTGGACTTGATTCTGCGTACACCGCAACCGTTGAGCCGACTTCAAGCGCAAGAGTTGGTGACGCTTCTCGGCGCCGCTGAGTGTCTGGTCGACATGCAATTGCAGACACCTTATGGCGCTGTGGCCTTGCGTGAATGGGCCGGCCCGTCGCACCGGGTGCTGCTCAAAAACGCTCAGGTCGCCTGCCTGGTCACCGATCCGTGGAACCCGCAGGAGCAAGCAGCGTGAGCAGCTTGCTGGTGTTCCCCGGCCAGGGCGCGCAGCAACCGGGCATGCTCCATCGCTTGCCTCGGCAAGCGCTGATCGAGGCGAGCGAGGTGCTGGGTGAAGATGTTTTGTTGCTGGATTCTGCCGAGGCGTTGCAGTCGACGAGGGCGGTTCAGTTATGCCTGCTGATCGCTGGAGTCGCCGCTACACGCCAGTTGTCATTGAGCGCGGATTACGTGGCCGGATTGTCCATCGGCGCCTATCCAGCGGCGGTGGTCGCCGGCGCTTTGAGCTTCAGCGATGCGCTGCATCTGGTCAGCCTGCGCGGTGAGCTGATGCAGCAGGCTTATCCTCAGGGCTATGGCATGACCGCGATCATCGGTCTGGATCTGGCGACGGTGGAAGGCTTGCTGGCGCAGGTTCACAGCGTCGACACACCGGTTTACCTGGCCAATATCAACGCCGATAACCAGGTCGTCATTGCTGGCAGCGACGAGGCGATGAAAGCAGTTGCCGAGTTGGCGAATGGGCGTGGCGCCGGTCTGGCCAAGCGTCTGGCGGTCAGCGTGCCGTCCCATTGCCCGTTGCTGGATACACCGGCAAAAGCCTTGGCCGAAGCCTTCGCCAAGGTGCAGTTGAAGGCGCCGACCCTGGGTTATCTCAGCGGCAGCCGCGCCCGGCCTGTTATCAATCCGGAGGCGTTACGCGACGACCTGGCCTTCAACATGTGCCGCGTGGTTGATTGGCGCGGCACGGTACAAAGCGCCTACGAGCGCGGCGTACGTCTACAGATCGAACTGCCGCCCGGTGCGGTGTTGACCGGGCTGGCGCGCCGGGTGTTCGAGCAGGGCACCGTGATTGCCTTCGACGGTGCGCGGCTCGACACCTTGCAGGCGCTGTTGCGTGAGGAGGGAAGCCGCCAACCCTAGATCACCGACTCAGGCTGCGAACTACAAAAACAACAATTCCGACGATGCACTTTGAGGACTACAACAATGATTATTTACGGTGTGGCGCTGTTGGCGATCTGTACGCTGGCAGGGGTGATCATGGGTGACATGCTCGGCGCGTTGCTGGGTGTTAAATCCAACGTCGGCGGGGTCGGGATCGCGATGATCCTGCTGATTTGCGCGCGGTTGTGGATGCAAAAACGCGGCGGCATGACCAAGGACTGCGAGATGGGCGTCGGCTTCTGGGGCGCCATGTACATTCCGGTGGTGGTGGCGATGGCCGCGCAACAGAACGTCGTCACCGCCTTGCACGGCGGGCCGGTGGCGGTGCTGGCGGCGATTGGTTCGGTGGTGCTCTGTGGCTGCACGATTGCGCTGATCAGCCGGACCCACAAAGGCGAGCCCTTGCCCGATGAACCGGCGGATATAACGTCGGTTGGCGCACCGGCAGGAGGTCGCTGATATGTGGGATCTCATCGAGAAAGGTCTGGAACATAACGGTCTGATCACGGCATTCGCCTTCGTTGGCGTGATCATGTGGGTGTCGGTGGTGTTGTCCAAACGCCTGACCTTCGGACGAATTCACGGCTCGGCGATTGCCATCGTCATTGGTCTGGTGCTGGCCTGGGTCGGCGGCACCATGACCGGCGGGCAAAAAGGCCTGGCGGACTTAACGCTGTTCTCTGGCATCGGCTTGATGGGTGGCGCGATGCTGCGGGACTTCGCCATCGTCGCCACGGCGTTCGAGGTGCAGGCCACGGAAGCGAAAAAGGCCGGGATGATTGGTGTCATCGCGCTGCTGCTGGGCACGATTCTGCCGTTCATTGTCGGGGCGAGCATGGCCTGGGTGTTCGGTTATCGCGATGCGATCAGCATGACCACCATTGGCGCGGGCGCGGTGACGTACATCGTCGGGCCAGTGACCGGGGCCGCGATTGGTGCCACGTCCGATGTGATGGCGCTGTCGATTGCCACCGGGCTGATCAAGGCGATTCTGGTGATGGTCGGCACACCGATGGCGGCACGCTGGATGGGGTTGGATAACCCGCGCTCGGCGATGGTGTTTGGCGGGTTGGCCGGGACGGTGAGTGGGGTGACCGCAGGGTTGGCGGCGACGGATCGGCGGCTGGTGCCGTATGGCGCGTTGACCGCAACGTTCCACACCGGGCTTGGGTGCTTGCTTGGGCCTTCGTTGCTGTACTTCATTGTTCGCGGGATTGTCGGCTAACGAATGACTGCTTCTTGTGGCGAGGGAGCTTGCTCCCGCTGGGTTGCGCAGCAGCCCCAATTTCTGACACCGAGGTGTATCAGGTAAATCCGGTGGTCTGATTTTGCGGGCGCTATGCACCCGAGCGGGAGCAAGCTCCCTCGCCACACTCAAGCCTGCCGATTGGCATACATCCGGCACTCGGCCAACAACGCCAGCAAATTCGGGTCACGTTCCTTGGCCTTCAAAAACACCACGCCGATGTGCTGCTGTAACCGATACTTTTCCTGCAACGGAATCAGCTTCACCCGGTTCTCATACACCGCCGCAATCCTTCCCGGCAGCAACGCATAACCGACCCCCGAGCTGACCATGCTCAGCAGGGTGAAGATGTCGTTGACCTGCATCGCCACCTTCGGCTCGAACCCCGCCTGCTTGAACACCCGAATACCGTCCTGGTGCGTGGCGAAGCCTTGGGTCAAGGTGATGAATGTCTCGTCACGCACTTCAGCCAGATCGACTTCGGCCCGCTGGGCAAAGGGCGAATCAGCCGGTGTGGCGAGGAAGATGTCATCGGAAAACAGCGGAATCTGCTCGCAGTCCGGGTCGTTGACGCTGTCATCCAGCGACACCAGGATCGCGTCGACTTCCATGTTCTTGAGCTTGTACAACAGGTCGATATTCGAGCCAAGGATCAGGTCGATATTGAGTTCACTGCGGCGAATTTTCAGGCCCATTATCAGCTGCGGGACGGTCTTCACCGTCAGCGAATACAGGGACCCAAGCTTGAAACGCTCAGCGGAGAAGCCGGCAGCTTCGCGGGTCAGGCGCACGCTTTCGAGCACGTCCTGGATCAGCTTCTGCGCCCGTTCTTCCAGCACATAAGCGCTTTCGAGTGGGGTCAGGTTGCGGCCTTCGTGTTTGAATAGCGGGCAACGCAGGGCACTTTCCAGAGAGTGGATGGCGCGGTGCACGCTGACGTTGCTGGTTTGTAACTCGGCAGCGGCGCGGGTCAGGTTGCCGGTGCGCATGAAGGCCAGGAACACCTCGAGTTTTTTCAGGGTCAACTCTTCATCGATCAGCATGGGCCAGACTCTTATTCGAATCGTTCGATTGTGCCCAATTGGCTGAGGTTTGGCTCGATGGCTTTTGTAGGAGCTGCCGAAGGCTGCGATCTTTTGATCTTTGGCATCCTGAGATCAAGACCAAAAGATCGCAGCCTCGTTTCACTCGACAGCTCCTACACAGCTCCTACACCGGTCCGGCAGGGGCTTTGTGTTAATGAATTTTGAGGTGAGCAACGCATGTATCACGGGGAAAGATTGAACGCCTGGACGCATTTGGTCGGGGCGGTGGCGGCGTTTGTCGGCGGCGTGTGGCTGTTGGTGATCGCCAGTATGGATGGCAGTCCGTGGAAGATCGTCAGTGTGGCGATTTATGCGTTCACCTTGCTGGTGCTCTACAGCGCCTCGACCGTGTACCACAGCGTGCGCGGGCGCAAGAAAGCGATCATGCAGAAGGTCGATCACTTTTCGATCTACCTGCTGATTGCCGGCAGTTACACACCGTTCTGCCTGGTGACCCTGCGCGGGCCGTGGGGCTGGACGCTGTTCGGGATTGTCTGGGGGCTGGCGCTGATCGGCATCCTGCAAGAAATAAAACCGCGCTCGGAAGCGCGGATTCTGTCGATCGTGATTTACGCGGTGATGGGCTGGATCGTGCTAGTGGCGGTCAAGCCATTACTGGCGGCGCTGGGGCCAGTCGGCTTTACCTGGCTGGCGTCGGGCGGGGTGTTGTACACCGTGGGGATTATCTTTTTTGCCCTCGACCATCGTCTGCGCCATGCCCATGGGGTCTGGCATTTGTTTGTGATTGCCGGGAGCGTGCTGCACTTTGTGGCGATTCTGTTTTATGTCTTGTAGATCGCAGTGCAGCTATTTGCAAAACCTGTAGGAGCGAGGCTTGCCCGCGAAGAACGATGACGCGGTGTATCTGATATACCGCGGGGCCTTGTTCGCGGGCAAGCCTCGCTCCTACATTAGGGGACACAAGCGATCCAATTGCGCCTGCGCCCGTCGGCTGAACACCTGCAACAAGTCGCTCAAGGTGTGCGGCGGCGGTTCGTCGGCGCGGGTCACTGCGTACAGGGTGATTGGTAGCGCCGGCGCCAGGGGGCGAATCGCCGTGGTGGCGGGGGACGCGCCGAGCGCGGTGAACGGGTCGATTACCGCCAACCCGGCGCCGGATTCAACCATCGCCCGCGCCAGCGAATAGGTCTGCACCGCGATGCGTACCTTTGGCGGCGGATTGACCGCTTCAAGGTAGCTGTCGAGCCTGGCGGCCAGCGGGTCGGCGCTGGACAAGCCAATCAGCGGCGCACCGGCCAGTTCGATCAACGGCAACGGTTTACCGTGAGTGTCGTCGGCCCAAAAGCCTTTCGGCGCCAGCGCCACCAGCATCCCACAGGCCAGGGCCTGCGCCTTCAGGCCTGGATGATCGGGCAGTTGCAGCGTCAGGGCGACATCCACTTCGCGCATCAACAGGTTTTGCATCAGCTCGCGGCTGTGGGCGCTGGACAGTTCGCAGGCGATTTGCGGGTAGCGTTGCGTCCATTCGTTGATCGCCGGCGGCAGCAGCGACAAGGCCAGCGCCGGGATCGCGCCGATCCGTACACTGTGGCCCGGCTCACGTCGCAGGCTCTGGGCCAGACGTCGCACGCCTTGCAGGCTTTCGGTGACCTTATCGACCTCGCGCTCAAGCTCCAGGGCTTCTGGCGTCGGCTGCAATTTACCGCGCACCCGCAGGAACAACGCAAAGCCCAGTTGCTGTTCGGCGTGTTGCAGCACTTTGCTCACCGCCGGCTGCGATACGTGCAGCAACTGGGCGGCGCCACTGACCGAACCGGTCTGGCGAATGGCCTGGAAAATTTCGATGTGTCGCAGTCGCATGGCAAGTCCATAACCTTTGTTTATGGCTCAGGCATCTTTATGCATTGTTCAACGTCTGTCACCTGCTCCTAAGCTGAGGGCACGTTTCAACAACGCTTAAGGACTGACATGGCTCAGCGGGTTTGCATCATCGGTGGCGGCGTCATCGGGCTGACAACGGCTTACGCACTGGTTCGCGACGGCATCGACGTGACGCTGATCGAGGCCCGGGATTCGTTTGCCAGCGAGACCAGTTTCGCCAACGGCGGCCAGTTGTCCTACCGCTACGTCGCGCCACTGGCCGATGCCGGCGTACCGTTGCAGGCGCTGGGATGGATGTTGCGCGGTGACTCGCCGTTGAAGCTGCGCCTGCGCCTGGACCCGGCGCAATGGCGCTGGATGGCGGCCTTTCTGGCGGCCTGTCGGCGTTCGGTGAATCAGCGCAACGGCGCACACCTGCTGCGCCTTGCGCTGCTGAGCCAGGCCACGCTGCAAGGCTGGCGCGACGAAGACCGCCTCGACGGTTTCGACTGGCGGCGCAACGGCAAACTGGTGACGTTTCGCGAAGCCGCAAGTTTCGAGCATGCGTGCCACAGTCTGGCTGATCCGCGACAGCAGCAGATGTTGTCCCGGGCCGAGTGCGCACAGCTGGAGCCGGCGCTCGCCGATGCGCCGTTTGTGGGCGCGATCTACACGCCCGATGAAGAAGTCGCCGATTGCCATGCGTTCTGCCTGCAACTGGTGGCCCGGCTCAAGGCGTCGGGGCGTTGCGAGTTTTTGCCGGGCCGCACGGTCACCGGCATTCGCCACGGGGACGGCGCGGTGCAGGCCGTCGAAATGGGCGCGCAGGTATTGCCGGTTGAGCAACTGGTGATTGCTGCCGGTCATCGCAGCCCGGCGCTGGCGTTGCCGGGCATGAACCTGCCGCTGTATCCGCTCAAGGGTTACAGCCTGACCATGCCGATCCGCGCCGAACACCGCGCGCCAGAGCTGAGCATCACCGATTACAACCGCAAGATCGTTTACGCCCGCATCGGTACACAACTGCGAGTGGCGGCGATGGTCGACATTGTCGGTTTCGACCCGGCACTCGATCCCAAGCGTCTGGCGCTGATCAAACGCCAGGCGCAGGAAACCTTGCCCAATGCCGGCGATTATGACGCCGCCATCGAATGGGCCGGCATGCGCCCGGCGACCCCCAGCGGCGTGCCGTTGATTGGCGCCACGGCGTACCGCAACCTCTGGCTCAACCTCGGCCATGGCGCCTTGGGTTTTACTTTGGCCTGCGGCAGCGCGCGGCTGCTGAGTGAGTTGATTGCCCGGCGCGCACCCTCGATTGAAATGCAGGGCCTCGCCCCCCGCGTCGCCTGACTTGAAAAGGAAAAACCGATGAGCATCAAGCGTATCAACAGCAACAGCCGACTCTCTGGCGCGGTGACCTTTGGCGATCTGGTGTTTCTCTCGGGACAGGTTCCGGGTGACAGCACCGACGTCACCAGCCAAACCGCCGAAGTGCTGGCGAAGATCGATGCGTTGCTGGCCGAGGCTGGCAGCGACAAGGATCACTTGCTCAACGCGACCATTTACCTGAGCGACATTGGCCGCGACTTCGCCGCCATGAACGAGGTCTGGTCACAATGGCTGTCGCCGGACAAGGCACCGACCCGCACCACGTTGCAGGCGCAACTGGCCCGTCCAGAGGTCCTGGTGGAAATCACCGTGATCGCCGCCCGCCGCTAATCGCCTTACCCACAACGGAGAATAACAATGCAAAAAATCACGTTGATCGGCTGCACCCTCGGGCTACTGCTCGCCAGTCAGGTCCAAGCGAACGAAGCGCCGCTGACCGGCACGCTGAACAAGGTCGCCAATGCCAAGAGCATCACGCTGGGCTATCGCGATGCGTCGGTGCCGTTTTCTTACGTGGGTGATCACACGGGGCAGCCGATGGGCTATTCGGTGGACCTGGCAAGCAAGATTGTCGAGCGCATCAAGCAAAAACTCGAGCTGCCGGATCTGCAGGTGAAGTACAACCTGGTGACCTCGCAAACGCGTATTCCACTGGTGCAGAACGGCACGGTCGACCTTGAATGTGGCTCCACCGGCGTGACCGCCGAGCGCATGCAGCAAGTGGCGTTTTCCTATGGGTTCATCTACGTGAAGGGGCAGTTGCTCACGGCGAAGGACAGCGGCATCAAAAGCTTCGCCGACCTGCGCGGCAAGAACGTTGTGACCACCGCCGGCACCACCAATGAGCGGTTTCTGAAGAGCTACAACGTCGATCACAAGATCGATATGTTTGTGATCAGCGCCAAGGACCACGGCGAAGCCTTCCAGATGCTGCAGTCAGGGCGGGCGGCGGCGTTCTATATGGATGATGCGCTGCTCTACGGTGAACGGGCCAAGGCTCGTGATCCGCATAAGTGGGTCGTGGTGGGTGAGGAGCAATCGCGGGAAATCTACAGCTGCATGGTGCGCAAGGGCGATCCGCAATTTCTCGAGTTGGTGAACTCGACGCTTGCCGATTTGTATAGCTCAGGGGAAATCAATGGCATCTACAACCGCTGGTTCCAGCAGCCGATTCCGCCTAAAGGTTTGAACCTTGAGTTTCCGATGACCAGCGAGTTGAAAGCGATCATTGCGAAGCCGGTGAGTGATCCGGTGCAGTAGTTCCTGAAAGATCGTTCCCACGCTCTGCGTGGGAATGCCTCTACGGACGCTCCGCGTTCGGCTTTTGATGGGACGCGGAGCGTCCCGGGCTGCATTCCCACGCGGAGCGTGGGAGCGATCAAACCTAAAAGTCCCCCCACAACTGCTGAGCCACCGCCAACGCCACCACCGGCGCGGTTTCGGTACGCAATACGCGAGGGCCGAGGCGGGCGGCGTGAAAGCCAGCAGCCTTGGCCTGTTCGACTTCAGCGTCGGACAACCCGCCTTCCGGGCCGATCAGAAACGCCAGCGTCGCCGGTTTCGCATGGCTCACCAGCGGCTCGGCCACCGGGTGCAGCACCAGTTTCAATTCGGCTTCCGTCTGCTTCAGCCAATCGGCCAACAGCAGCGGCGGATGAATCACCGGCACCGAGGAGCGCCCGCACTGCTCGCAAGCGCTGATCGCCACCTGACGCCAGTGCATCAGGCGTTTGTCGGCGCGCTCGTCCTTGAGGCGGACTTCGCAGCGGTCGGTGAAGATCGGGGTGATTTCGCTGACGCCCAATTCGGTGGCTTTCTGAATCGCCCAGTCCATCCGCTCGCCACGGGACAAGCCCTGGCCGAGATGGACCGCAAGCGACGACTCGACCTGCCCGGCGAAGCTTTCATCGATATTCACTAGGACGCGCTTCTTGCCGACTTCCGCCAGGGTGCCGCGAAACTCATGGCCCGAGCCGTCGAACAATTGCACCGCATCACCCTCGGCCATGCGCAGCACGCGGCTGATGTAATGGGCCTGGGCCTCGGGAAGCTCGTGTTCGCCGATGCTCAAGGGGGCGTCGATAAAGAAGCGGGACAGTCTCATCTTGGGTCTCTGTAAAAAGTCGAATGTAGCAGCGTGCGCAATCAGCTTTTGTGGCGAGGGAGCTTGCTCCCGCTGGGTTGCGTAGCAGCCCCAAACCCGGCGACCGCATTTTGTCAGTTAAAACGCGCAGACCGGATTACGACTGCTTCGCAGCCGAGCGGGAGCAAGCTCCCTCGCCACAGGGAATCTATGTATGGCTTCAGCCCGGATCACGGTAGCCCGGATGAAAGTCCTTCGGCACCGCCACGCTGATGCTGTCGCGGGTGGCGATGTCGATGCCTTCGCTGGCCACCTCGGCCAGAAAATCGATCTGCTCCGGGGTAATCACGTACGGCGGCAGGAAATACACCACGCTGCCCAACGGCCGCAGTAAAGCACCACGCTCCAGCGCATGCTGGAACACTTTCAAACCACGACGTTCCTGCCACGGGTAAGCGGTCTTGCTGGCCTTGTCCTTGACCATCTCGATGGCCAGCACCATGCCGGTCTGGCGCACTTCGGCAACGTTCGGGTGATCGACCAGGTGCGCGGTGGAGGAGGCCATGCGTTGAGCCAGCACCTTGTTGTTCTCGATGACGTTGTCTTCTTCGAAGATATCCAGCGTCGCCAGTGCCGCCGCGCACGCCAGCGGATTGCCGGTGTAGCTGTGGGAGTGCAGGAAGGCGCGCAGGGTCGGGTAGTCGTCGTAGAAGGCGCTGTAGACCTCATCGGTGGTCAGCACCGCCGCCAACGGCAGGTAACCACCGGTCAAGGCCTTGGACAGGCAGAGGAAGTCCGGACGGATGCCGGCCTGTTCGCAGGCGAACATCGTTCCGGTACGACCGAAGCCGACGGCGATTTCATCATGAATCAAATGCACGCCATAACGATCACAGGCGTCGCGCAGCAACTTCAGGTACACCGGGTGATACATGCGCATCCCGCCGGCGCCCTGAATCAGCGGCTCCAGAATCACGGCGGCCACGCTGTCGTGATTTTTGGCCAGCGTCTGTTCCATGGCGGCGAACATGTTGCGTGAGTGTTCTTCCCAGCTCATGCCCTCGGGGCGCAGGTAGCAATCGGGGCTTGGCACCTTGATGGTGTCCATCAGCAGGGCTTTGTAGGTTTCGGTGAACAGCGGCACGTCGCCCACCGCCATCGCCGCCATGGTCTCGCCGTGGTAACCGTTGGTGAGGGTGACGAAGCGCTTTTTGTTCGGCTGGCCGCGGTTGAGCCAGTAGTGAAAGCTCATTTTCAGCGCGACTTCGATGCACGACGAACCGTTATCGGCATAGAAACACCGGGTCAGGCCTTCGGGCGTCATCTTCACCAGACGCTCCGACAATTCAATCACCGGCTGATGGCTGAAACCGGCGAGGATCACGTGTTCCAGCTGATCGACCTGATCCTTGATGCGCTGGTTGATCCGCGGGTTGGCGTGGCCGAACACGTTGACCCACCAGGAGCTGACCGCGTCGAGGTAGCGTTTGCCTTCGAAGTCTTCCAGCCAGACGCCTTCACCGCGCTTGATCGGGATCAGCGGCAGCTGTTCGTGGTCTTTCATCTGGGTGCAGGGATGCCACAACACCGCGAGATCGCGTTGCATCCACTGATTATTCAGGCCCATGTTCAGTCTCCTCGAGGCGGCTCGCTTGGTGCGCGGGCAAACAATCGCGCAAGCCTATGCAATGCGCGTCATCGGGACAACCCATTGTGTCGATTGAGCTACTTTGTATAAGGAGATAGACGTCGCTGGCGGCGTTTTGATGGCTGACGTATTCTTCGCGGTTCTTTGAGTCGTCTGACTCGTAAAACCGCTATTTCCTCGTGTATTTCCGGAGTTCGCTGAATGTCTGCTGGTTGGCTGCGCGCCTGTGCGCTGGTGATGTTGGGGCTGTTCAGCGTTTCGGCGCTGGCCAAGGATAAAACGGTGATCGTGGTCGGTGGCGGGCTTTCGGGCCTCACCGCGGCGTACGAACTGCAGAACAAAGGCTGGCAGGTCACCCTGCTGGAAGCCAAGCCGACGTTGGGCGGTCGCTCCGGCATGGCCACCAGTGAGTGGATTGGCAACGACAAGACCCAACCGGTGCTGAACAAATACGTCTCGACGTTCAAGCTGACCACCACGCCAGCCCCAGAATTCGTGCGGACGCCGAGCTACCTGATCGACGGTGAATATTTCACCGCCGCCGATCTGGCAACTAAACAGCCGGCCACCAGCGACGCGCTGAAACGCTACGAAAAGACTCTGGATGATCTGGCGCGTTCGATCGAAGACCCGCAGAACCCGGCCGCCAACAGCACGCTGTTCGCCCTGGATCAGATCAACGTGTCCAACTGGCTCGATCGCTTGAATCTGCCAGCCACTGCGCGTCAGTTGGTGAATCAGCAGATTCGTACCCGTTATGACGAACCTTCGCGCTTGTCGCTGCTGTACTTCGCACAACAGAGCCGCGTCTACCGTGGCGTTGCCGACCGTGACCTGCGCGCCTCGCGTCTGCCGGGCGGCAGCCCGGTGCTGGCCCAGGCCTTCGTCAAACAACTGAAAACCATCAAGACCAGCTCGCCGGTTTCGTCCATTACTCAGGACAAGGACGGCGTGACCGTGAAGGTCGGCAGTGTTGGCTATCAGGCGGACTACGTCGTGCTGGCCGTGCCGTTGCGGGCACTGAACAAAATCCAGATGACCCCGGCGCTGGATGCCCAGCACCTGGGCGCCATCAAAGGCACCAACTACGGCTGGCGTGACCAGATCATGCTGAAGTTCAAGACGCCAGTATGGGAAAGCAAGGCGCGCATGTCCGGCGAGATCTACAGCAACACCGGCCTGGGCATGTTGTGGGTCGAGCCGGCCCTGAAGGGTGGCGCCAACGTGGTGATCAACCTGTCCGGCGACAACGCGCGTGTGATGCAGGCCTTCGGCGACAAGCAGATGGTTGATCAGGTACTGATTCGCCTGCATGCGTTTTATCCACAGGCACGCGGTTCGTTCACCGGTTATGAAATCCGTCGCTACAGCACCGACCCGTCGATGGGTGGCGCTTACCTGGCCTTCGGCCCGGGCCAGATCAGCAAGTACTGGCGCCTGTGGGAGCGTCCGCTGCAACGTGTAGCCTTTGCCGGCGAACACACCGACGCCTTGTACCCAGGCACTCTGGAAGGCGCATTGCGCACCGGTCAGCGTGCAGCCAGTCAGGTAGAAGACCTGGCGGCAGGCAAATCGTTTGAGCCGGCGAAAGTTGTTCCGGCGGCGACCGCAGCAGCTGCAGGTGCAGTGGCGGCGAAGAAAGGCAACTTCTTCACCAACCTGTTCGGCGGTTCTGACGACAAACCGGAACCGGCCAAGGCGCCAGTACCCGTGGCACCGGTTGCTCCGGCACCCACCCCTGTACCTGCGCCGACTCCAGCGCCAGCACCGGTTGAGGCGCCGAAGCCTGCGGCACCGGTGAAAGCAGAACCTGCCAAGAAAGCACCGGTCAAAGCACCAGTGAAAAAGCCTGCTGCCAAAACCGAAGCCAAAAAAGCTCCAGTCAAGGCGACGGCGAAAAAGACTGAGCCGGTGAAGAAACCAGCGGTCAGTACTGCTGCGAAGACCCCGGCGACGACTGAAACCAAGACGCAGTAAGTCCTGGAATCAAAAAAAGCGCGGCAGTGATGCCGCGCTTTTTTTATGTCTTGCGTATGTCGCTGCTGATTTTGCTTTGACGCTAAGCTAGATCGACACTATGGACTTCGTCGCTTTGGTAGTCGCTGACATAGGCATGGTTATGTTGATCAAGAACCATGTCATACGGTTCGGAAGCACCAGGGATGGGCACCCGGCGAACGATTTCATACGTGGCGGTATTAATCTCCACGACCTCTTTTTTGATTTGATCAACGGCATAAGCGTTTTTTTCGCCGAACACTATTTTCCCTTCGCAAGTCACAAAATCGAAATGCCTGGTGGTCGATAACTTAGGGTCCAATACGGTCAGTTTTTGAGCGTCCAGACACACGATATACACTTCTTTGTCGTCGGGACTGACAGTAACTGCTGACGGATACTTTTCGGTTTTGATGATATCGAGGACTTTGAAAGTCTTGCTGCTGATGATCGTTAGTGCGTCCTGATAAGGGCCATCAGGAGAGTTTGTGCTGGAAATATAAAGACGCGAATCGTCCTGGCTGATATCCACACTTATGGAGGGAGAGGGTAATCCTCTCACTCTGCTCACCGCATAAGTGCGGGTATCAATAATTGCCAGCCACTCTTTATTTTGTCGAACGGTGACGTAAACATGCTTGCCGTCTCGGCTTACGACGATTCCCCGAGGATATCTTCCCACCGTGACGTTACCCACCGCATAGGTTTCAGTATCAATAACCGAAACCGAACTTGACCCGTAGTTGGTCACATAAGCTCTTTTCCCTCCATGGGCAAGAACGATGTTCTGGGGGTAATGCTCGACAGCGATGGTGTGGATTACCTTTCTGTTCCGGGTGTTGATCACTGACACATTGCCTGAAATGTAATTGCAAACAAAAACCCGTGATCCATCGTTGTTGATGGCTATCCCTCGCGGCCCTGCCCCTACGGGTATCGAATTGGATAGGTTTCCCGTAGTCGCGGGGGATGAACTCGAATGGTGACTCATGGTAGAACTCCTGTTCAGACGCTCGGGCTAACGCCCGAGATCAGGTTCATCAATGACCTGTAATGGTGACTACTGTCAGATATGACAGTTCTGACGAGTGGTAAAGACTTTTTGGAAGCGAGCATGGGACAGCGTCTGTAGGTTTTTTCTTCTGGTTAACACTCTCTTAATATCTCGACCCCAAGGTCTTGATCGTATTTTTCGATATTTCAGAGCGAAATTTTCCGCTTTAAATCGATAGATAACTCGATAGTCTTGGGCGCAGTTCTTACAGGATTTGGGCAATGCAGCTACGTAACTCTTCTTCCCGCTACGGTTGGATCAGCATCTTCGTGCACTGGGGGGTGGCGCTCGCGGTCTTCGGCCTGTTCGCCTTAGGGCTGTGGATGGTTGGTCTCGACTACTACAGTTCCTGGCGCAAAGATGCGCCGGATCTGCACAAGAGCATTGGCCTGGTGTTGTTTGCAGTCATGTTGCTACGGGTGTTGTGGCGCTTTATCAGCCCACCTCCACCGCCCCTGCAAAGTTATAGCCGCATGACGCGTCTTGGCGCCGTGTTCGGCCATGCCTTTCTCTATCTAGGGCTGTTCGCTGTGATGATTGCCGGTTACCTGATTTCCACCGCAGACGGTGTCGGGATCCCGGTGTTTGGCCTGTTTGAAGTTCCTGCACTGGTATCCGGACTACCGGACCAGGCAGACACCGCCGGTGTGATCCATCTGTACCTGGCCTGGGCGCTGGTAATTTTTTCCGGCCTCCATGCGTTGGCAGCATTGAAACACCACTTTATCGATCGTGATGCGACCCTGACTCGAATGTTGGGACGCAAAGCCTGATGTTCAACCTCGACTCCAAAGGAATAGAAAGCATGTTGAAAAAGACGCTCGCCGCTCTGGCAATCGGTTCTGCTCTGCTGTCGGCTAACGTGATGGCGGCCGATTACGTTGTCGACAAAGAAGGCCAGCACGCCTTCGTTGATTTCAAGATCAGCCACCTGGGTTACAGCTACATCACCGGTACCTTCAAGGATATCGACGGCAAGTTCAGTTTCGACGCCGCCAAGCCTGAAGACAGCAAGATCGAGTTCAATGTGCGCACCGCCAGCGTGTTCACTAACCACGCCGAACGCGACAAGCACATCTCCAGCGGTGACTTCCTGAACGTGGGCAAATTCGCCGACGCCAAGTTCGTTTCCACCAGCGTCAAATCCACCGGCAAAAACGCCGCTGGCAAAGACACTGCCGACGTAACCGGTAACCTGACCTTGCTGGGTGTGACCAAGCCAATCGTGGTCAAAGCCACCTTCCTGGGTGAAGGCAAGGATCCATGGGGCGGCTACCGTGCCGGCTTCGAAGGCACCGCCAGCATCAAGCGCTCCGATTTCGGCAAACAGAAAGACCTGGGTCCACAGTCTGACGCGGTCGAACTGTACATTACGTTTGAAGGTGTGAAAGCGAAGTGAATTTCGCTGCTTGAACAAAAACGCCCCTGATCTCGCGATCCGGGGCGTTTTTTGTTTCTGATGGATTAGGGCCGATCGGCACATGCCCCTGTAGGAGCCAGGCTTGCCGGCGAAGGGGGCGACTCGGTTTTTGCGGTGCAGGGGATGACGTCTTCGCGGGCAAGCCTCGCTCCTACAAGTTTTTTGTTGAGGCATAAAAAATGCCCCGGATCGTGAGATCCGGGGCATTTTTTCATGGCTTTGAAAACTCAGCGATTGCGGGTCAGCAAGGCTGGTTTTTCGCCGCGTGGACGGCCTGGGAGTTGATCAAGCTGCTCAGGTGTCGGGAAGCGATCGCTTTTCGACTCCTTGTGAATGATCTTCGGTGCCGGGCCGCGCGGGTTCTGCACGGCCGGTTCCGAACGAGGCTGCTCGTCACGGGCCGGACGGCGGTTGCGGGACTCCTCGCGACGGGCCTGGCCATCGCGTGGAGCACCGTTGCGTGGGCCGCTGCGCTTGGCCGGTGGGGTGCCGGTGGTTGCGCCGCTGCTGCTGCGCGGACCGTTTTGGCGACCTTGTGGCTGACCGGTACGCGGAGCACCTGTGCCTTGTGCCGGAGCGCCCGGACGGCGACCACGGCCTTGGGCAGGTTTGGCTTGAGGCACGTAGTCGACGCGGTTACCGAAGTTGTCGACATCGTCGTCCAGGAACTCGTCCGGAGCGCGGTCAGCGGCGGCGCGAGGAGCCGGGCGCTGTTGCTCACGCGCCGGGGTACCTTCGCGAGGCTTGTGTTCACGGGCAGGGCGATCGCCACGGCCAGTGGCAGCAGGTTTTTCCTTGCCGCCCTTGTCCTTGCCTTTGTCTTTACGACCGCCGCCGCCACCGCTGCCGTTCGGACCGTCGCCGCGCGGGCCACGTGGGTTGCGCGGATTACGCACATCCGGACGCTCGCGGACTTCAGGTTTCTCGGCTTCCACAGCGCTGGAGTCGAAGCCCATCAGGTTGCCGTCGGCAATCTTCTGCTTGGTCATGCGCTCGATGCTTTTCAGCAGCTTTTCTTCGTCTGGAGCAACCAGCGAGATCGCCTCGCCCGAACGACCGGCACGGCCAGTACGGCCGATACGGTGCACGTAATCTTCGTCGACGTTCGGCAGTTCGAAGTTGACCACGTGAGGCAACTGGTCGATATCCAGGCCGCGAGCGGCGATGTCGGTGGCGACCAGGATGCGCACTTCACCGGCCTTGAAGTCGGCCAGGGCTTTGGTGCGGGCGTTCTGGCTCTTGTTGCCGTGGATAGCAACGGCGGTGAGGCCGTGTTTGTCCAGGTACTCGGCCAGGCGGTTGGCGCCGTGCTTGGTGCGGGTGAACACCAGCACCTGTTCCCAGGCGCCGGCGGTAATCAGGTGCGCCAGCAACGAACGCTTGTGGCTGGCGGCCAGGCGGAATACGCGTTGTTCGATCCGCTCGACCGTGGTGTTCGGCGGCGTGACTTCGATGCGTTCCGGATTGTGCAGCAGCTTGCCGGCGAGGTCGGTGATGTCTTTGGAGAACGTCGCCGAGAACAGCAGGTTCTGGCGTTTGCTCGGCAGACGGGCGAGGACCTTTTTCACGTCATGGACAAAGCCCATGTCGAGCATGCGGTCGGCTTCGTCCAGCACGAGGATTTCCACGTGGGACAGATCGACGCTGCCTTGGCCGGCGAGGTCGAGCAGGCGACCGGGGCAGGCTACCAGCACGTCGACACCGCGGGACATGGCCTGAACCTGTGGGTTCATGCCGACGCCGCCGAAGATGCAGGCGCTGACGAACTTCAGGTCACGGGCATAGACCTTGAAGCTCTCGTGCACCTGGGCCGCGAGTTCGCGGGTTGGGGTCAGGACCAGTACGCGCGGTTGGCGCGGGCCGTGACGCTGGGATTTGTCCGGGTGACCGTTGGGGAACAACCGCTCCAGAATCGGGAGGGCGAAACCACCGGTTTTACCAGTACCTGTCTGTGCCGCAACCATCAGGTCGCGACCTTGCAACACGGCGGGAATGGCCCGCTGTTGCACCGGAGTAGGCTCGGTATAGCCCGCTGCCTCGATGGCGCGGACTAAAGCCTCGGAGAGACCGAGGGAAGCAAAGGACATGAGTAATCCTGTTTTAGTTAGGGCTTGGCCCAATGGGAGTCTTGCCTGGCGCGAATCGCGTTTAAGAGGACGCAATCCCGTCCGGTCCTGCTGGGCCTCGAAGGCTCGTCTGGAGCGCTCGCGCGGGCTGAAAAGCTGCGCTGTAGCGGGATCGAGATGCCTTGAACAAGTCCGAGCGTCCGGGCGTGAGCCTGGCGGGAAGGCCGGAGTATAACAGAGCAATCACTGCGCGCCGCTTTCCTGCTGCTCAACGGTTTTTCCGCCGGTTGTGGTGGCGCTGGTGGCTCGTGCTTCGGAGGCCGGGCCGGCGCCATAGCGGGCGCTCAGTTCGGCGTAGGCCGGCTCGCGCTTGAAGCGTTTGAGCTCGGCACCGAAACGCTGCACCAACAAATCCATCCCGGCATTGCGGCGTACCGCCAGAAACTGGCTTTGCTGGCTGATGATGATCGGGTTCTCGGTGATCTTGTCGCGGATATTCAGTTGATCGAGCAAATGCTGGCCAACCCGGCGATCGGTGATCAGCAGGTCGATGCGCCCGCGCACCAGTTTGCCGAAGTTGGCTTCATGGGTGGGGGCCGGCTCTTGGGTGAACAGCGTCGATTCGCTGAAGTCCTTGCTGTACAGGTAGCCTGGCGAGGTGCCGATGGTCAGGCCTTTCAGATCGTCCAGCGTGCGAAACGGATAGGGTCGCTCGTTGGCATAGAACATTACGAATTCGACTTGCGAGAGCGGTTCGCTGGGGTAGAGCAGAGTCGCGTCGCGTTCGTCGCTGTGGAAAATATCCAGCGCGCCATCCGCCTGGCCTTGCTCAAGCATCGACAGGCAGCGTTTCCATGGCAAGAACTGCCATTCGACGTCGATCCCGAGGCGTTTGAAGACGATGGCCGTGGTTTCGTAGTCCAGGCCCAGCGATTTGCCGTTTTCCTCGTACACGTAAGGTGCCCAGGGCTCGGTGACAATACGCAACTTCTCGCCCCGGGCGGTGAGGCTCAGGCAAGTGAACAGAAGCACGGTCAGTAACTGAGCGATCAGGGGCATGGATTGAGATTACGACGAGAAATCATAAAGAGCCAGAAACCGGATCCAGAAGCTCTATCTCAGGATATGACTGCACAATAAAGGGGCGCCGCAAAGCAAAAAATCGCAGCCTTCGACAGCTTCCACAGGCGCGTAGGAGCTGCCGAAGGCTGCGATCTTTTGATCTTGCCTTTGCTTTTGCTTTGCTTTTAACGCGGCAACTTCAGGTTATTCCACACCGCCAGACTCGGCTCAGCCTGGTTCAGCGTGTAGAAATGCAACCCTGGAGCGCCACCCTGCAGCAGGCGTTCGCACATCTCGGTGATGATTTGCTCACCAAAGCCTTGAATGCTCTGAGTGTCGTCGCCGTAGGCTTCCAGTTGCTTGCGGATCCAGCGCGGGATTTCCGCACCGCAGGCGTCGGAAAAGCGCGCGAGCTTGCTGTAGTTGGTGATCGGCATGATCCCCGGCACGATCGGGATGTTCACGCCCTTCGCCCGTACACGCTCGACGAAGTAGAAATAACTGTCGGCGTTGAAGAAGTACTGGGTAATCGCACTGTTGGCGCCGGCGTTGGCCTTGCGCACGAAGTTGTTGAGATCGTCTTCAAAATTGCGCGCTTGGGGATGCATTTCCGGGTAAGCGGCGACTTCGATGTGGAAATGATCGCCGGTTTCTTCACGAATGAATTCAACCAGGTCATTGGCGTGACGCATCTCGCCGCTGGCCATGCCCATGCCCGAGGGCAGGTCACCGCGAAGCGCAACGATACGCTTGATGCCGGCTGCCTTGTACTGGCTCAGCAGGCCGCGCAGGTCGTCCTTGCTGTCGCCCACGCAAGACAGATGCGGTGCGGCAGGGATTTTGACTTCGCTTTCAAGCTGCAACACGGTGTTGAGGGTGCGATCACGGGTCGAACCGCCAGCGCCATAGGTGCAGGAGAAGAAGTCAGGATTGTAGGTCGCCAGATGACGGGCAGTGGCGATCAGTTTTTCATGCCCAGCATCGGTCTTCGTCGGGAAGAACTCGAAGCTGTAGCGGCGGTCTTGGGACATGGTCATATCCTTGGAAGCGTATAAGCCTTGCAGGACGCTACGTTCTCTGTAGGAGCGAAGCTTACTCGCGAAGCAGGCGCCGCGGCGTTTCAGAAACGCCGTGGTGAAGCGTTCGCGAGCAAGCTTCGCTCCTACAGAGCGCGCGTGGTTCCTGCATGAGTCCGCTCCCCTTGAGGAAGCGGACAGCAGGACCGATCAGTAGCGGTAAGCGTGCGGCTTGAACGGGCCTTCGACGGTCACGCCGATGTAGTCAGCCTGTTGCTTGGTCAGTTGAGTGACCACGCCACCGAAACCGCGGACCATTTCCAGGGCCACTTCTTCGTCGAGTTTCTTCGGCAGTACTTCAACGGTCAGGCGCTCGGCTTTCTGGGCTGGCGACAGGTCGGCATACTTCTGGCCGAACAGGAAGATCTGCGCCAGAACCTGGTTGGCGAACGAACCGTCCATGATGCGGCTTGGGTGGCCAGTGGCGTTGCCCAGGTTAACCAGACGGCCTTCGGCCAGCAGGATCAGGTAGTCGTCGTTCTGAGCGTCGAAAGCGCCCGGGCCGGTACGGTGAACCTTGTGAACCTGTGGCTTCACTTCTTCCCATGCCCAGTTCTTGCGCATGAAAGCGGTGTCGATTTCGTTGTCGAAGTGACCGATGTTGCAGACCACAGCGCGCTTCTTCAGGGCTTTGAGCATGTTTGCGTCGCAAACATTGACGTTGCCGGTGGTGGTCACGATCAGGTCGATCTTGCCCAGTAGTGCTTTGTCGATGCTTGCTTCGGTACCGTTGTTGATACCGTCGATGAACGGCGAAACCAGTTCGAAACCGTCCATGCAGGCTTGCATGGCGCAGATCGGGTCGACTTCGGACACTTTAACGATCATGCCTTCCTGACGCAGGGACTGGGCCGAGCCCTTGCCCACGTCACCGTAACCGATGACCAGCGCTTGCTTGCCGGACAGCAGGTGGTCGGTACCGCGCTTGATCGCGTCGTTCAGGCTGTGACGGCAGCCGTACTTGTTGTCGTTCTTGCTCTTGGTCACCGAGTCGTTGACGTTGATGGCCGGAATTTTCAGCTCGCCCTTGGCCAGCATGTCCAGCAGGCGGTGAACGCCGGTGGTGGTTTCTTCGGTGACGCCGTGGACGCGGTCCAGGATCGCCGGGTATTTCTTGTGCAGCAGCTCGGTCAGGTCGCCGCCGTCGTCGAGGATCATGTTGGCATCCCAAGGCGCGCCATCTTTCAGGATGGTTTGCTCCAGGCACCACTCGTACTCTTCTTCAGTCTCGCCTTTCCAGGCGAAAACCGGGATGCCGGCAGCAGCGATAGCGGCAGCGGCCTGGTCTTGAGTCGAGAAAATGTTGCAGGACGACCAACGTACTTCGGCACCCAGGGCAACCAGGGTTTCGATCAGCACGGCAGTCTGAATGGTCATGTGGATGCAGCCGAGAATCTTCGCGCCTTTGAGCGGCTGCTCGGCGGAGTATTTGCGGCGCAGACCCATCAGGGCTGGCATTTCGGATTCAGCGATGATGGTTTCGCGACGGCCCCAGGCAGCCAGGGACATGTCGGCGACTTTGTAATCGTTAAAATCTACAGGCGTGATAACAGCGCTCATGATGAGCCTCCATTCGTAATGTATGCGAATGGGCGCCGTTGTGCGTTTAGTGATCGGCCGATCATGGCCAGTCAACGCCCCATCCGAGCCTGACAGGTCGAACCTGCTGCAGCGCCCCTCGGACAGGTGGCGGGAAAACGGTAGGAGCCGTTTTGAAATCGGCGGTGATTATAGCTTTCTTTATCCGGCTCGTGGCAAGTGACAAGCTACAAGCGGCAAGCAAACGCAGATCGGCTTTTAACTTGCAGCTTGTCGCTTAAAACTTGAAGCTGGGGGCTATAACCCTATCGCCCAAACAACTCAACCTCGGAGCCCCCATGAATTTCCACACCCGCAAATGGGTAAAACCCGAAGACCTCAACCCCAACGGCACGCTGTTCGGCGGCAGTCTGTTGCGCTGGATCGACGAAGAAGCGGCGATCTACGCCATCGTCCAGCTGGGTAATCAGCGCGTGGTCACCAAGTACATTTCCGAAATCAACTTCGTCAGCGCCTCGCGCCAGGGCGACATCATCGAGCTGGGCATCACCGCCACCGAGTTCGGTCGCACCTCGATCACGCTGACCTGCGAAGTGCGCAACAAGATCACCCGCAAGAGCATCCTGACGGTGGAGAAGATGGTTTTCGTGAACCTGGGCGAAGACGGCCTGCCCGCGCCGCACGGCCGGACCGAGATCAGGTACGTCAAAGACCAGTTCAAGGATGAAGACATCGGCGAGTAATTGCCGTTCTGTGGCGAGGGAGCTTGCTCCCGCTCGGCTGCGGAGCAGTCGTAAGCTGATAGTGAAGTCTGTCTGAACGAGCCCGATGGCAGATTTCAGGGCCGCTTCGCGCCCCGACGGGAGCAAGCTCCCTCGCCACAGGGGTTGCTTCGTTTCGGCGGGTAGTGAACAGCTCCGAACCCCACGTGTCGTAATTAAACGACCCACCACTGGTTCAGGAGTTTTATGGACACGCCCCAAGACGGCAAGACCCCGGACCTCTCGGCGCAAGAACAGCGCGAGGTCGACAAGAGCCAGCCACCGCGCGCGGCGGTGCTGCACGAAATCATTCGCACCCAAGGTAATCAGGAACTCGAGCGTAGCGTTGCGGCGCTGTGGTGGTCGGCCCTGGCTGCCGGCCTGACCATGGGCTTGTCGCTGATGGGTATGGGGCTGCTGAACTCGCGTCTGCCGGACGGCGAAGGCTTCAAGGTGATCGCCAGTTTTGGTTACTGCGCAGGTTTTCTCGCGGTGATTCTCGCCCGTCAGCAACTCTTCACCGAAAACACCCTGACTGCCGTACTGCCGATCATGAGCAAGCCTACGCTGGGTAATTTCGGTCGGTTGTTTCGGCTGTGGTCGGTGGTTTTGGTGGGCAACCTCTGCGGCACCCTGCTGGTGGCGTACGTGATGCTGCACCTGCCGATTTTCGACACCAAGACCGATCTGGCCTTCCTCGACATCGGGCGCAAGGTCATGGAGAACGATGCCAGCAAAATGTTCGCCAAAGGCATCATCTCTGGCTGGATGATCGCCACCATGGTCTGGATGATCCCGTCCATGGAAAGCGCCAAGATGTGGATCATCATCCTCATCACCTATTTCATGGCGCTGGGAGATTTCACTCACATCGTGGTTGGATCGGTCGAGGTTTCGTACCTGGTGTTCGCCGGCGAGTTGCCGTGGAAGGATTTCTGGCTGGTGTTTGCAGGTCCCACGCTGGTGGGGAACATCATCGGTGGCAGTTTTATCTTCGCGCTGATCAGTCACGCGCAGATTCGCAGTGAAAGCGGACCACCGAAGACCTCTGCGCAGCGGGACCAAGAGCCCGAACCGCAGAAGATCAAAAAATGAAGGGTAAAAGTACCTGATGCCAGTCAGTTCAAGACGTAAAACCTGTGGGATTGCGCTTAGCCGGACACATTGACCGTGACAGCACTACGACGCTGCAGGTAGATGAAGAAAAGCGCCGCCAGCACCGTCAACCCACTGACCAATGCGCCGGTCCACGGCAAGTCCGCCAGATCCGCGCCACTGGCCACAACCAGCCCGCCAATCCATGCACCGGCTGCGTTGCCGAGATTGAATGCGCTTTGATTCAACGTCGATCCGAGGTTCGGCGCTTCATGAGCCTGATCGATGATCAGCAATTGCAGAATCGGGCACAGCGCAAACGCGAAGATGCCCCACAACACAAGCGTGATCGCCGCCGGGATCACTGAATGACTGGTCTGACTGAAAGCGGCCAGCACGACGACCACAGCCAGCGCCATGCCCACCAGAGAAGGCAGCAAACGACTGTCCGCCAATCGGCCGCCAAGTATGCTGCCCGCCGTCAGGCCGACCCCGAACAACAGCAACATGATCGTCACGCCATGCGGGCTGACACCGGTGATGTCTTGCAGGATCGGCGCGATATAGGTGAACACGCTGAACAGACTGGTGGACGCCAGCACGCTCATGCCCAGCGCCAGCAGCACGTTGACCTTGCCCAGCACTTTGAACTCGCTGGCCAGGTTGGCCTTGTCCATGGGGATTTCCTTGGGCAGCCAGACCCACTGTGCGATGGCCGCAATCACACCAATCACCGACACGGCCCAAAACGTCGAGCGCCAGCCGGCGTATTGCCCGAGCGCGGTGCCCAATGGGACGCCCAGCACGTTGGCTAGCGTCAGGCCGGTGAACATCATGGCAATCGCCTGGGCTCGTTTGTTTGGTGCCACCAGACCGGCGGCGACCACCGAGCCGA